>JAGOWF010000317.1 GCA_018060305.1 Pyrinomonadaceae bacterium | reverse complement strand
GACGCGCAAGCCGAAGCAAAAGCCGAAAAAGGATGCCGAGACATTAGCATTCAGAACAGCTCGGCACCCTTCAAGTTGGCAGCAGTTGCCTGCTACGTCTCCGCTTCCTGACCCGCGTCTCTCGCATCAGCGTCTATAGAGGTTACGCAGCGATTAGTCGGGCCGATGTCACGGGACGAGGCGAAGAATACGCACGCACGCGACGGCATATTGTATCCGACAATACCCTGAGGAGCTTTTCTATATCCCTCATCTCAAACCGCCGTTCTTGACGAGTGATTTTCCAATCGTTAAGATGGTCTTCAGCATACCTATTCTAAATTATTGCAAATATAGGAGATATTCGGGTGAAGTCTGTTCGATCCATCGTAGTTACCGCTTTGGCGTTCGCATTTGCCGCAAGCGCTTTCCCTTCTTTTGCTGCCGAAAAACCGCTTTGGACCCTCGCCGGTGCTAAATGGTATTCCCTCGCCGAGACCGGCAATATCGCGATCGGCCAGTCCGGCGGGCTGGCGATGATTGACGGACAGAGCGGTAAGAAGTTATGGGAACGCGCTGATCTTGGCGAGATCAAGGAAGAGGAGTATACAGAGTTGCCTGGCACACCGCTCCTGCTCGTTTCAGACAATTCAGGCTGGGCGCAGCGTAAGACAAAGATCACCGCTATCAGCACACTCACCGGTGAGACCGTTTGGCAGACCGATAAGATGCTCGGCTTTACCGTCGAAGTCGTTCCCGTTTACCAAAAGGATATGGTCATCTTCCTAACGATCAGGGACAACCGAATAACCAAGGACAAACCGGACATCTTTGCACTCAAGATGTCCACCGGCGAACTCGTCTGGCAGAGCGAATACACGGACAAGGTCGATCTCTACGGTATCGAAAAGAAGAAGCGCGGAGCGACGTCATCCATGTTCCTCGGCAGCGGTGGCGGACGCAGCGATCGATTTGACCTCAAAGGTGAAAACCCGCCGACCGCAGACAGCGATTCGCTCTATATGAGCTACGCGGGCCTGCACCGATATAACCTCACCGATGGTAAACTTGTCTGGAAACAGGTCTATGACGTCACCGACGGCTCGCTCAAAAACACAAACGGCCAGGTCATCTTTGATGGCGACCTGATCTACACCTCCGCTAAAGGCATCATCCGGGCCATCGACAAAGCATCGGGCAATATTAAGTGGACCACGCGCGACTTCGGCAAAGGCGGGATCGCTGAGATGCAGATGATGGGCGACATCATCTATGGCCGAATGGGCGGGCAGTTCTTTGCGTGGAAAAAAGGCGAGTGGCAGAAGAAGGGCCCGATCGGCGTCGTTGCGTTAAACAAGACCTCGGGAAATGTCGAATGGATCTACGACGATGCCAAGAATTCGATCACAAATATGTTGCCGCTCTCGGAAGACAACACCCTCATGATCGCCGACGAAAAGAACCTTATCGGCCTCGATATGTCTGCACGCGGCAAGGTTAAGGAGATGTATAAGGTCCCGCTGAAATTCAAATTCCGCGTCGGCGCCGCTGCTACGGCAGGGAAGGTCGCTGCCGTCGCCTTTGGCGGCATCGGCGGCTTTATGAAGAAAGGCCCAGATACAACCGACAATCCTGTTTCGCTCGTTCGTCAGGAGAACGGAACCGTTGTCGTCCGCGGCATGCAGCACTTGATCGGTTTCGACCCGAAAAAGCGCGATATCGCATGGTCCACCAAGTACGATCCTCCGGGCATTTCGGGCTGGCAATCCATTGTGATGACGGCGCTAACCATCACCGCCGCGGCGCTATCACAGGCGAATGAGGCACATTATTCGAGCATGGGTAATTATAACTCTGCGTGGAATGAGAACTCGCGGTTCCTCAACCTTATGTCCACTTACCAGCAGACTATGGCCCGCAAATACTCATCCGCTAAGGGTGCCGGCAATGTCTATTACGTCCTTACGACGATCAAAGGCCGTGACGAAAACGGCAAGGAAGATAAAGGCTCAGGCCTCGTCGGCATCAACTTGATGACCGGTGCGGCTACTACTCAGATCCTGTTTAACGATAAGCAGCCTGATTATGAGGTAGACGACGCGGCAGGACGATTATTTAATATGCGCAAGGGCGTGCTATCAGTTTACCCGATCAGTGAAGCGGCCACGCAGGCCGCGACCGCAGACAAGGACGACAAAGAAAACTAGCCGTCAGGCGGTCAGCACGAGAAATGCCTCGCGAATGGTTATTCGACGAAGGGTCAGCTTCTGAAGCAATTCAGCCGCTGCGTCATGCTTCATTCTGGCCGCAATCCTCTCCAAAACGGCCTGTTTCCCTAGCGGCACGCGCGTTGTGCGGCCGACGGTGAGCCTGAGATTATGGTCGAGGGCTGAGAGGAATCGGTATCCGTCTCGTAGAGCGGTGATCTCGTCTTTCACGTTCTTCAGAGGCGTGAGAGCACTCAATCGATCAAGCATCGCGGTGGTCGAGCGGTCGCCGGTGTCGTCGGGAATGTTGTGCAGCAATTGCAGAAAACGCATCGCAAAATACACGTCGAGCATGCCGCCCTCGCCGTATTTGATGTCGATCTCTTTGCCGCGACGAGCGCGTGAGCGTTGTTTTTCGAGCGCAAGACGGACGCGGCGCGTTTCGGCCGCGAGTTCGGCTC
>JAGOWF010000316.1 GCA_018060305.1 Pyrinomonadaceae bacterium | reverse complement strand
AGATGTGGGGCGTCGATGAGGCGATCATTGACAGCGAGGATGGCTCGCAACTCATTGCATACGTCGCAAGCCAGCTAAAAGACCCTCAAGAACTGCTCGAAAACCTGATCGAGGTCTATGACAATCCAATGGCCACTGCGTCGCAACTGCTTGAACTCAAGGACGGCCGCATCTTTGAGCGATATTCGCAGCCGCAAATGCTAGAGGACAGGCCCGTCGGCCGAGTGGCTTGCTTTCGTGACATCACCGAGCGCACGCAAGCCGAGGAGCGGCTGCGGCATTACGCTCTGCACGATGCGCTGACCGACCTGCCGAACCGTGTGCAGTTCATGAATCACTTAAAGCAGGCAGTTTACAGAGCCGTTGGCAATGACCACGCCCGGTTTGCGGTCCTGTTTCTCGACCTAGATCGCTTTAAGGTGATCAACGACAGTCTCGGGCATGCTGTGGGCGACCGACTGTTGGTCGCGGTCGCCGAGAAGCTCACCGCCTGCGTGCGTCCCGGTGACGTGGTCGCTCGACTTGGCGGCGACGAATTTACGATCCTCCTCAATCGCAGCGGCGATCTGACTGAAGTAGTCGGGGTCGCCGAACGGCTGCAGGCGAGAATATCTGAGCCGATCCAGATCGATAATTACGAAGTGTTTACGACGGCGAGCATCGGGATCGTCGTCTCATCGAGCGTCCCTCGAAATGCGGAAGACTTCCTGCGCGATGCCGACGCCGCGATGTATCGTGCTAAGGAAGCCGGCAAGGCCCGATACGAGGTCTTTGACCGTGAGATGCACGTCCGGAATATGAACCTGCTGCAGGTCGAGACCGATCTGAGACACGCGGTCGAGCGGCAGGAATTTGAGGTCCTTTACCAGCCGATCGTCGATCTCAGCACCGGCGCGGTAAATGAATTTGAGGCCCTCATACGCTGGCGACATCCTGTTCACGGGCTGATAACGCCGGACGAATTTGTGCACGTCGCAGAGGAAACGGGCCTCATCATCCCGATAGGCAAATGGATCCTCGGGGAAGCCTGCCGCCAGACGGCTGAATGGCAGCGATGTTTTGGCTTAGATCTGGGGATCAGCGTCAACCTCTCAGCGAAACAACTGATGCATCCGACGCTGACGGCCCAAGTCCGCGACGTGCTGTTTGAGAGCGGCCTCGCTCCTGACCAGCTAAAGCTCGAGGTCACGGAGAGCACGGTGATGGAGCATAGCGACAGGTCGATGAAGGTCCTGTCGGAACTCGATGAATTGGGCGTCACGCTGTCAACTGACGATTTTGGCACAGGCTTCTCGAGCCTTAGTTATCTTCAGAAATTCCCCTTTGAGCGGCTTAAGATCGACCGCTCATTCGTCCGTGTGATGGATGAGGACGAAAAGAGCGGCTCTATCGTCAAGACCATTCTCATGCTTGGCGAAAACCTTGAGATCGAGGTCGTGGCCGAAGGCATCGAGACCGCAAATCAACTGGATCAACTTCGCCATCTCGGCTGCCGCCACGGCCAGGGCTATCTCTTTTCGCGCCCCATCGACCGCGAAGCCGCGGCTGCGTTCCTCGAGGGCGGTGCAAACGTCTTTGCCAATAAGTCGGCACTCGTCCTCAGTTCAGCAGGCCCGACGATCGAGGTCACCGACGTTCAGTAACCCGATCTCGTGCTAGGCCGTCAATGATCTTTCTGGCAATGGTCGGGATGATGGTTCGGTCGGTGGCGTGGTTTTCGGTAAAGATAACGATCACGGCCTTTAGGCCGTCGGGCGTTTCGATGTAGGCGGCGTCGTGGCGGGCTTTGCTCGTCCAACCGGCTTTTGACCACAGTCTGGCGTTCACCATCTTGCGTTCGATCAGCGCGAGGCCGGTGAAGCCGTTCGACTGGCTGTCAGGATCCGAAGACTTTGCGAACGGGTCGCGCTTGAGAAGTGTCATCATGCTGGCGGTTCGCGCAGGCGACACAACATTTCCGGTAACTATCTCGGCCAGCATGCGGGCGGTCGCGTTGGTGGTGAGCATATTGCGGTTCTGGCCCTTGTATGCACGCGATTGCTGCTCGATGCCATAGGCGTCCTCACAAAAGGTCTTTTGGTTTGCGTTGATGTTCGTGTAGCCCATCGACGCGAGCCAGCGGTTGACACGGTTTCGTTTGAATTGCCATGCCTCAAATCGCTTTTGCGGCATTTCAGCACCACTCGACGTCTCGGTCAGCACGTCGAGGATGTACTGCGTCGCCTCGTTGCTCGAATCGACGATCATGTCCTTTAGGCCCCGTTCGAGTTCAGCGGTCATAGTGACCTTATTGTCCTCTAGCTGCCGTTCGAGCGCGGCCATGTAGAACATCTTCACGACACTCGCGGGATATATCGGCTCCTCGCCGCGGTATTGGGCCCACCGCATATTCGCTTGATCCGTCAGATCGATCACCGTCACGGCAAGCTCAGTGCTCTTCACCGTTACCGGCCGGTCACTGTTGACAACGCTTCCGACGGCGTCATCGATGAGCCGCTTTAACTCGGCCGATGGCGCAAATATCCGCGGCTTGTAACCGCGAGGCCGCACGATCTCGCGCGTCTGCGCCGGCAATGAAGCGGCTGCGACAACTACAACACACGCCGCAAACAGGAACCTTGACAATACGAGCATAAGACTCACCTGTGCTAT
>JAGOWF010000003.1 GCA_018060305.1 Pyrinomonadaceae bacterium | reverse complement strand
CGATCCGCGAGATGCTGATGCCGGGCGCGATAGCGCTGATCACGCCGGTCGTCGTCGGATTCACATTTGGCCCCGAGGTGCTCGGCGGCCTGCTCGCGGGCGTCACGGTCTCGGGCGTGCTGATGGGAATGTTCCAGTCAAACGCCGGCGGCGCATGGGACAATGCCAAAAAATCATTCGAGAAAGGCGTCGAGATAAATGGCGAGATGGTCTATAAAGGCTCCGAGCCGCACAAGGCGTCAGTCACCGGCGACACCGTCGGCGACCCGTTCAAAGACACATCAGGCCCGTCAATGAACATCCTCATCAAACTCATGTCCATCGTCTCACTCATCATCGCTCCATACATCTACGGTATCGGGCGATAGATTGATGGTCGCACACGCGGGTTTCCTGCCCGCGTGTCCGTGTCCGACCGTAGCGGCCTTGACATTGGCCGCGGGCCCGCATAGCATAGCCTCATCACTAGTAATCAGTCCTAGGTAACCTCGAACCTTCGACTCGGTAGGAAAACGCCCGCACCGTTTTTCGCAATCCGGCGTCTTTCCACTAAAGGAGATAAATATGACACCAACGCGCGCCTACACGCGCCTCGTCGTTTACGTCTGCGGCGGTTTATTCGCTCTCTCCGTTTCTATATGCCCGGTTATCGCCCAATGCTCACCGCCAGGAGCTCCGACATTTTCTGCGGCTGCTGGTCCGGGCCATCGCAAAGTGACAATCACATTCGGCGGTGTTGTGGCGGCAGAACTGCAGCAATTGGTAAATGGGCAGTGGTACAACGAGACTTGGATGTATGAGGATGGCAGTCGCACGTACGAGGATTACGGTCATAACTACACTGCCACATTCAGAACGCGAAACTGGAATACCTGTGGTATGTCGTCGGGTTGGGTCACTGCCTCGGCAACGACTCTGGACATAGGGCAACCGTGGATAAATGTCTATCCTGGCCCCGGAAACTCGGTTTATGTACAAACTGGAGCTGTTGCTGATGTTAATAGCTCTCTATTTTGGTCATCCAACAACGGAGTTACCTTCGATTATCATTCAACATGGTACAGTGGCAGTCCCCCACCGGTGGAGGTTCCTTTGGTCCCTCATCATACCTACTATTTTTATGCAGAAATAAATCCGGGTGGGGATGATGGCATACGCCGGACGCCGATCAAGATGGTTCGACTTGCGGCTGATCAAGACTACGGGAGATGTGACGCTACCGTAGCACCGTCTGCGGTCGGGAAGCCTGTTAACGTGGTTAACGGGAACATGTTTCTTGAGCAAGCTGACCACCAGCCCCCTGGAATCGGTGAGGGAATAGTTATTCACCGAAGTTACAACAGCCTCGTTCAATACGCAGGCATGTTTGGCTTTGGCTGGTCAACCAAATACGACGTAGCCCTGACCGTTATTGATTCAAGAAATCTCCGGCTCGCCTCAGCAGATGGGCGAGCTACATACTTCGCGCGCGTCGGGCTTAGTGATCCGTTTTCGGGAATAACGCCCGGATTTCCAGGATCGTTCGTTGCGAACGGCGACGGAACCTATACGCTCACCTTCCCAGACGGAAGATCAAAGAAGTTCGGCACAAGCGGGAAACTCTTGTGGGAGAAGGATCGAAACGGCAATCAGACTACTTTAAATTACGACCGAAACAATGTTCTGACAGGCGTTACAGACGCATTTGGTAGAACTCTTACGATCACGATCAGCAATGGGTTGGTTTTACAAATTTCCGATTCTCTGGGCACGATCGCGACATACGCTTATCTCCCGACAACCAACCTCTTGAGGACAGTTACTTATCAGGATGGATCGAAATTCGAATTTGAATACGACTCGACATCCTCACCGGGCAAGACCCTGCTGAAGACAGTAAAGGATGCGTCCAATAACGTTCTGGAAACTCACCTGTATGATGCTCAGGGCCGCGCCACGACCTCTGAGATTCACGGGACTCATGAGAAATATACGTTTGATTACTCAAACAGCGCCATAACAAGTGTCACCGACGGCCTTGGTCGAGTAACGAAATATCATTTTGACCGAACCGCAGCGCGAAACGTTGTGAAGAAGGTCGAGGGACTTTGTGGCTGCGGTGGTGGCGGCACAGAAGCTACGGAGTATTTCTACGACACCGAGTTAAACCTCGTTAAAAAAGTTGATGCACTTGGTCGCGAGACGCTGTATACTTATGACAGCAAGCGAAATCTCGTGAGTTTAGAAGAAAAGATAGGAGCAACCTCCCTTGGAACCGAGACGTTCACCCACAACCTATTTGGACAGGTGCTAACCCATACCGACCGAATGAACGGCGTCACGACAAATACTTATGATTCTAACGGGAATCTTTTGACGACGAAAGACCCGTTGAACAACGTCACGACGCTCGAATATCCGGCCACCAACAACGAAGGCCTGCCAACGCAGATCAAGGATGCTCGGAACAATATTACGAAGTTCAAATGGTTCGCGGGTTCGGGGCTGCTTGAGGAGATCGAGGATCCTTACGGAAAGAAAACCAACTTTACCTACGACGCGCGCGGGCGCACCAATACGATAACGAACCCTTTGGGCGATGTGACGGATTACAACTATTTTGACGACACTCAGCGAAAGGTCGAGATGATCTATCCGAATCTGGATAAGATAACATACAAATACGATGTCCGCCGGCTGCTGGAATCGGTGACGGACGAACGCGGGAAGATTACGGGGTATGAGTTTGACTCGCAATATCGTTTGAAGAAGATCACCGACCCGCTTGGGCATGCGCGAGAGTTCGGCTACAACGCGATGTCGTTCATGACCTCGTCGAAGGACGGACTAGGAAATATTACGAATTATGTTCCCGACGATTTTGACCGGCTGAAAGAGATCGAATATCCGGCACCGACTGTAGGAGCACCTCGCCTCAAAGAAAAGTTTGAATACGATAAGGTAGGCCGCATCAAAAAGACAATCGACACGGCAAATCGCGATACCGTTTACACTTACGACGACACTAACCGCAAGATAACCGTCACCAACGCCGAGCTTGAGAGCACCGAGCTAAAGTACAACGCGAGGTTTCAGAACATCGAGGTAAAAGATACTCTGAATCAGGTTTACACGTTCACATACGATCCGCTGAATCGAAGGCTCACGCAGTCCCGCGCGGGCGGAACGATGTCATTCGAATACGACGCAGTTGGGAACCGAACAAAGCGCACCGATTACATGGGCCGCGTCACGAACTACGAATACGACTTTCTCAACCGTCTCAAGAAGATCAAATACGGCGACCCGATTACACCCGGAACGCCCGTTCCTGAAGCGACCTACAACTACGACGACATCTCGAGGCTGACCTCTGCAATCAACGCGAGCGGCACTGTTTCGTTTGCCTACGACATCCGCAACCGACTAAAATCCGAGACGGATGTCTTCGGTCATTTGATCGAAAATACTTATGACGCAGCAGGCAGGCGGACCCAATTGAAGCTCGATGGCAGTGTCCATGCGTCCTTTGCATACGACGACGCAAATCGCCTGACCGGCTTAACGGACGAGTCGAGTCAGAGCTTTACGTTTGGTTACGACAATGCTGATCGACTGACGGCAAGGACTTTTCCTAATGGTATTTCGTCCACGTTCGAGCATGACGGCATGAGCCGATTAACAAAGCTAAAGCACCAATCACCAACAGCAACTTTGGTCGAAAACAACTTTGCCTATAATACTGCAAATCAGATAGCACAGATCACTGAATTGGCGCAAACGAGGGTTTTCTCGTATGACGCAGTTAACCGCCTTACGGGCATGACAAACGGAGCGACGAGCGAAAGCTATGTCTATGACGACGTTGGAAATCGGACTTCCTCGCATCGCAGCGCGACTTACGGTTACTCGCCGTTCAACCGGCTGGTTGGCACCGCCACCGCAACATACAGTTTTGATGCCAAAGGCAACACCGTTCAGAAATCGGAAGGCAGTAACTTCTGGAGATATTTTTGGGACTACGATGGTCGGCTGTCAACCGTTTCGACGAGAAAGCAGACGGTAAAATATTCGTATGATGCGCTCGGTCGCCGCGTCCGCCGTCATTACACCGGGGCAAAAGAGGTTGCTAAGTTTAGCTATGACGGACTGGATGTTGTCCTCGATGATCAGCAGGGAACATTGACGAAATACCAGAACGGCCCGGGCATAGATAATAAGCTGAAATCAGGCCCGTCCACGACTGCAAGATACTTCTTGGGGGATCATCTCGGTTCAACACTCGCGCTAACGAATTCGTCCGGCGCGATCACCGACTCCAATACGTATGATTCGTTCGGAAATCCCACAAATGCGGCATTCCCGACGCGATATCAATTCACCGGTCGAGAGTTCGATAACTTCTCAGGCCTCCAATACAGCCGCGCGAGATTCTACGACGCTAACCTCGGGCGTTTTGTTTCCGAAGATCCAATTGGTTTTGCTGGCGGTGATGTCAACCTCTATGGCTACGTCCGCAACCAGCCCCAGTGGTTTCGGGATCCTATGGGCCTGCAACCCGGGGCCGATGTACTTACAAATCCGGGCGTATTAGGTGGTCTTAGTGCCGGGGCGACTCTCGCTGGTACAGCAGGAGCCATTGTCGTGGCCGGAGGTGCCGCAATCTATGGCGCCTCGTATGTGGGAACCTGGTCGGCCAACCACCCCCTAAATCCGTATGTAAACGGCCCATGGCCAATTAATCCCTGGAAGCCGCCGCTCGGCTACCCGATTCCGCAAATTCGACCACCGGTAACCGTGTCAGGTCCAACCTGTCAGCCTGTGCCGAGAACGTTTCCGTGGTTTAGAGATCGAACTGATACTTGGCCGAACCCGGACCCTGATCGAGATGGTTGTGCGGAGGAACGCTCCGCATGTGTGCAATTGTGTGCAAAGGCTCAGTTCGATCCAGATATGAAAAATATTTGGGGAGGCAGTTTAACAACATGTCTGAAAGGCTGTATTTCAGAACGATGTAAACGTGGAATGAGATTTTAATCAGTAACGCCCACCTGGAGGATTTATGATCAGCGATGAAGAAATTGACCGGCTTCTCTTATTGAATATGACAAAGACATGGCGAAAGGTGGCGTTAATCGTTGGTACGACCATGACACAAATTGATCGCCAAGAACGTGCCGGGAAAAATGATTCTTATTTTGCGAACAGGGTAGAAGTTTTGGTTAAGAAAGGCTTAGTAGAACACGATGGCGATTTAAACCAAATGAGACGGTGCGAAGTCAGACTATCTGACGGGTATCACAGGTGATTATGGCGTTAAGTACATAGCATGCTATCGCAGATGCATGGGGGCGATTGACTGAGATGCTAAATATCGAAAATGCTATCAAGGTCAAGGAACGTACACTCCAAGCTATTCGCGAACTCGATGCGATTCTCTTGGATTTGCGTGGACATTGCTCAGAAACCAATTTTGAAAAAATAAAATACGGGGTGGGTCGATCCATAGGGGGCATTACCATGGACATACTTGACCCGGTCCTCCAGCAACATCCCGAAATTGATGATCTTCGTTGATATTCCAAAACTGGCGAGGAACCGAACAAAGCGGACCGATTACATGGGCCGTGTCACAAACTACGAATACGACTTTCTCAACCGTCTCAAGAAGATCAAATACGGCGACCCGGTCACGCCGGGAACACCCGTTCCTGAAGCGACCTACAACTATGACGACATCTCGCGGCCGACCTCTGCGGTCAACGGGAGCGGCACTGTTTCGTTTGCCTACGACAACCGCAACCGCGTTACGTCCACGACGGACGTTTTCAATCGCGTAGTCGCATATGAGTGCGAGCGAACCTCGACCGTCAATCAAAAGCGGCTAAAACTGGACGATGCCCTCTACGCAACATACAACTATGACAACGCCGAGCGGCTGTCGAACATAGTCAACGCATCCGACAGCACGACGATAACTTTCGGCTATTATGCTGACGATCTCCCACAAATGCGAACATATCCTAACGGGGTTTCGACGAGTTATCTGTTCGACAACATGCGTAGGCTCACGCGACTGACCGACACCGGGCCGTCGGGAACATTGTTTGATCGGCAATACGCCTACAATGCTGCGAACCAGATATCGCAGATTATCGAACCGACGCAGACCCGAAACTTTGGCTACGACAACGTGAATCGGCTGACCGGCGTCACGGGTTCGGTTTTTGAAAATTATGTCTTCGACGATGTAGGTAATCGCACATCGAGCCATCGCTCAGGCACCTATAGTTACCAGCCATTCAATAAGCTGACCGCTACGCAAACCGCGATCTACAGCTTCGATGCGAATGGCAATACGACGCTAAAGAGCGAGGGAAGTAATTTCTGGCGATACAGTTGGGACTACGAAAATCGCCTGACGGAAGCTGCGGCTAGGAAGCAAAAAGTTCGCTATCGCTACGACGCGCTCGGGCGGAGGGTGGAACGCGATCTGGTTTTTGGCAGGAAGCGGACAAAGTTTACTCATGATGGTGAGGATGTTCTGGTTGATGACAACGCTGGGACACTGACAAAATATCTCAACGGTGAGGGCATTGACAACAAGCTTCGTCAAACAGTTGGTTCCACTGCGAGCTACTTCCTGGCCGACCATCTAGGATCAACGAACGGACTCTCGAACACGTCGGGTAGTCTGACCGCGGCGACTGGATATGACAGCTTTGGGAACGCAACAAATGCGTCCTTTTCCACGCGCTACCAGTTTACAGGACGCGAATTCGACGGCTTCTCCGGCATCCAATACAGCCGGTCTCGTTTTTATGATCCAAACCTGGGACGCTTCATCTCAGAGGACCCAATCGGTTTTGAGGGTGGTGATGTCAATCTTTATGTCTATGTTTGGAACGATCCGCAGCATTTTGTCGATCCCTTTGGACTGGACGGCTGGGGTAACGATGCAGCGGATTGGCTGGACGATAAGATCGATTATGCCAGAAAGTGGTGGAAGAAAGACCCGCAAAACTGGGTTCGGAACGGAACGGTCGATACTGTTGGTGACCTTGCAAGCGGCGGCGCTGACCTTTTAAGGGTCGGAAGCGGAACCGGACGGGCCCTGTACGCGTGTGACGAAAACGCCTATGGACGAGCCGCATTCGTTGCGATGGATGTGGCGAGAGCTAGCGGAATCTTTACAATCCTGGCTGGACCGATCGCGAAGCCGGCGAGCCTTGGCACGGAATACCCGCGCCGAGGTAGTTTCCGAATAGCGCCTTTTGGAAACCCAAAATGGAATCATCCGACTGGTAAGTGGCCTCACTATCATCGCGGAGTTCCCGATCCACGACGCCCCGGCCACAGCCTGCCCGGACAATCTCCAAAACGCCATCGTCCGTGGGATAAGCATGAAAAAGACAAATCGTTTCGGGATAGATTCTAATGAAATTACCAATTATTATTATTACCGACGGCGTGGATGTTGAATTCTTCTACTCTCTTACAGACGCTCAGAGCGACATGGAACCGATTGACGTGCAAGAAGGTCTTTTTACGGCGTTTGACGCCGAGGGGCAAAAACTCAACCCTGTTCCTAAATCGCATAAATCCCTTTTTACGACCTATGAGTCAATTGAAATACAGGAAACGGGTGAGGATCGTCCGTGTCAACTTACCGAATATTTGTTTGGATTCTATGAAGATATTGGACTTAATCCCGAAATCATTAGAAACATGGACTTAGATAATTTGGTGGAGATCGGGAAGTTATTCTTTTTCAAGAATTTTAGGAAACATAACCCAAGACATTCTTGACCGACTTGCCTCAGAACTAACGATTCGATGTGCAAAAGCCTACGCGCAACGCAATACTGTTTACACTGGTGTGAGACAACTTACGAATACGATGTTCTAAACCGTTTTGAAGAAAATAGATTGTCTGCTTGGCAGCAGTAATCAAGTGCCAAACCAGACTGCAACATACAAATACGATGACATCTCGCGGCTGACCTCTGCAGTCAACGCAAGCGGCACCGTTTCGTTCGGCTATGACAACCGGAACCGACTAAAATCCGAGACGGATGTCTTCGGTCATTTGATCGAAAATGTTTATGATGCAGCAGGTAGGCGAACGCAATTAAAACTCGATGGCAGTGTCCATGCGTCCTTTGCATATGACGACGCAAATCGCCTGACAGGCTTAACGGACGAGTCGAGTCAGAGCTTTACGTTTGGTTACGACAATAGGGGAATGGGGTCAATCCTGCGATTCTGTGGTTCTTGTTCGATTTCCGAAGACGGCTATTTTGCTAGAAACCTATTGTGAAAGGATATGATCGATCTCATACAGCGTGAACCAAAAACTCCGGTGTGGTGATGACTGGTGAGTGGAAGCCGGCGTCGGTATTGAATCGGCGGAGGCGGGCTTGTTTTCGGGCGTTGGCGAGGTGGCCGAAGTTCCATGTGACAAGGTAATCGATCTTGTGGATCGAGGCGATGGCGAAATGGATGGCGTCGGCGATGTATTTGCGGCTAAAGATGCCACGGTCTATGTAGCCGTCGGCGAGGATCGCTGCTTCCTCGGTCAGGTCGAGTTGGTCGAGTGGCTTGACGAGATCCAGATAACCTGTGCGATGCGGTTCGGGCAGGCGTTCGAGTTCACGCTGGACTAGGATCGAGCTAAACGCGCGGTATTCGCATAGCTCATGCTCCCACCAGCGGATCGTCAGGTCGCGGCGGAACGGCTCACTGTTATCGAGATACGCTCCGACGACGGACGTTTCGAGATATAGGCTGAGGTTGAGCTTCATTCGTTTTCGCGTTTTATGTCCGCGAAGATCACTTTCGAATTCTTAAAATCGAACGTCAGCCTGTAATTCTTGAGGAAGTTACCACCGAGGATACCTGATTGTTCCCAGCCCGAGGCCTCGTTGATAAGGTCGAGGTCGAGCGCGACGGCCATGATGTCTGTCCGCGTGTGGCTGCCAAATCGAACGCTCGGCAGCAAATACGTCGGCACGTCTTCCTTGATGCCAGCCGAGCCGAAGACGCGCATCTTTTCGTCATTGATAAACGGCATTATTGTCTCGACGCCGGCGACGCGCTCCGATATTACCGAAACGCTCGCGCCGGTATCAACAATGAAATTAAGCGGCCCATCGAGGCCCTGCAGCGTCACCTCACCACTTAGGAAACCACTCGATGTCAGCCTGAGCGGCAGGGAACGTGTCTGGTCATTATCAAATGTTCGGACCGCCGCATCTTTGCGCGTCAGCGCAAAGGTCTGATTGCCATAGTCGATCGTTGTCAAGAATTTTGAGATCAGGGCGAGGCCTATGTAGCCATCGATGTTGTCGGCGTCATTGTGAAATGTGCGCAGATAGATAGGCACGTTATGGAGTTCGACTTCGCCGATCTCGATCTCACGGAGAAGGCCGTAAACGATCTCAAACTTACCGTCGCCGCCGATGCCGCGTGCATAGCCACCGCGCGTAATTGGCGAGACTTTGAGCCGCCGAGCCGTCTCAGTGGACATAACAGAGATGCCCGAGCCGGTGTCGAGGACGAATCTCAGCGGTTCATCGCGGCCGTTGATGCGAACCGGTATCACCGGCCGGTTGCCGATCAATTGGAATGGGACGGTCGTGTTTTCCTTGCCGCCCGGCGCATAGAGCGTTCCGGCTTGGCCAAGGTAGTGAAGAAATGCGATCAGGCCCTTAATGCGTTCCCGACGGTCGGCATCACTGATGTGGGCCACGCGTAGGAATTCCTTATAGTTGTCAGCCGCCCACTGGTACTGCTCCGCGCGTGCCGCGACCTGAGCAAGGGCAAACAGATAGTCCGGTTCATTGGGTCTCTGGAGGACGGCTTCGCGAAGATTCTCAATACTCTCGCCAATGTCATTCTCATAGAAGTCGAGCATTCCATAGCCTGCCCATGCGAGATGCTGCCGCCTGTCGAGCCGGATAGCCGTATTAAGGATCGGGCGGGCCTCGGCAAAACGCCCTGCATACAGCAGTGTCGTACCCAGTACGGAATATGCCCTCGCATTCTCCGGCTCAGCCTTGGCGACCGGAAACACAAGGTCATAGGCTTCGATCAAACGGCGTTGTTTAGCCAGGGTAAAGGCAAGAGCGACCTTTGTTTCCGAACGGCCCGGATCCACTGTCAAAGCCTGCCGCAAGAGTTTCTCTGCCTCGACATGAGAGCCGTGCCGGTCAAGCCGTGCAGCCTTTTTGATTAATGCCTTTATGGAATCGCCCGCGGCCGCCGCCGGCGTGATATTTACGAAGAGCAAGATGAGCAGCGTAAGCAGGAGTGCCGCGCACTTATACTGCATCCGAAAGATGGTTCGATCGGTATCAGGTGTGCGATGGCTCATATCGTCCCTGCCTCATTTGAGGATCAATCCCGTCTTCATCGACCAGAGTACGAGGTCGAGTTCGTCAAAATCGATCTTCAGGCCCTCAGTCAGTGTGCGAAGTTTGTTCTCGACCATTAGATACTTTGTTCGCGTATTTGGTGGCTTTGCGTCGTCGATTATTTTTAGCTCAGTTAGACAGTTCAACACGTGCTTATCAAGGATCGCGTAGCCTCTGAAGCCGATATTCCTCAGGTAATGGCTCGCCTCCTTGTAACCGAGGCCTTTGATACCTTTTTCGCGGACGAGCCAGTCGCGGCGTTCGAGACGACAGTCAAAGCTATGCAGTTTCTTACGGAGCTGCATTCCGCAATGTTCTCTGAGGAACTCGCGCGAGGCGACGATGTAACGGGCCCGCGCGTTTGGATATCGGTGAACGCCGCTGAGACGGTCCGACAGTTCGGCCTGATTGCCGGTCATTAGCACGGGCCGCACGGCCTCGAGAGCGTTCAGCCCCATGCGTGCCGAACAGCCGCCGGTAAAGAAGCAATACACCATCTCGGCCCACAATTCACGGTCGTCACCACGTTTGCCAATCGCCGCAAATTCAGCGAGACGTTGTTTGATCTCGGTTCGACGTGCCCGATGCGCCTTTTTAATGCGATCGAGGGTGATGGGTTCGGCACTGTGCTTCATCTAACAGTAAATATTGTTTCGCAGACCTTGAGGTGTCAATCGTCGGGGCGCAGGCTGCCAGCCTGCGGTTGCTTTTTGTTTACAGCCAAACCGGAGCGCAACCGTTCGAACCTAGCGGCCTTCCGCGTACGTCACACGTAGGCTGGCAGCCTGCGTTCCGACAGGTCACCTTATCCGTAAGGCTGAAGCGGCGGGCATGATATAACCGGTTCCATTGAGGAAAGCATCGAGACCGCTGCCTTGGACCTTTCTGAGCCGCATTGCGGCGGCGGTCTCATCAGCGAGCGAGGTAACGAGACGGATATCAAACCTCTCAGCCTTCTGGAGCAGGCTCCACGCTGTTTGGCCGTTGACCTGATACCTTTCGCATAGACGCACGGCAAGCTCTCGGCTGTCGGCGGCTGAGAACCAGTCGATCATATCGGAGCGGCCCATGCCGTCGGGACATTGGGCCAGCAGAACGATGGTGCCGTCATCGGTGCAGGCTCGCGATGCGGCATCGAGGGCCTTGTGGGCCTGGATCATATTGATGTCAAAAGGTGAGCCGCCGCAGCTCGCGATGACGAGGCTGCGTTTCTCGGCGATCCTGACCGAATGCGTTGCTGCGAACACTTCGCACGCCGCTCGATGCGATTCGATCCAATCGCCGCAGAAAATATCGACCGCCGCGCCGTCGTCGTTGACGATCGTGTTGATCGCGAACCTCGGCTTTGCCAATGCGGTAGCCTCGACGAATGTCTCGTGAACCGCGTTACCATCCAACAGGCCTGTATCGACGCCATCGCGTCTCGCCAGCGTTGAGCAGTCAAACGCAAGCTTGTGCGTTTCGGATATTGTCCGCACCGACGCGAGGCCGGGACACACGAGCTTTCGGCCGCCGGTAAACCCGGCAAAGTAGTGAAAAGTCACGCCGCCGATGAGGACGACGTGATCGTGTTCGAGAAGGGCTCGATTTAACTCGACCGGAATGCCGCCCGACATCTCGCCGAGCCGGGCGATCTGCATTAGGTCGCGCGCTCCGTGGTCGAGCGTCTTGATCCGCTGATAGATGAAAGGCGTCAGGATGGCGGCCTTCTCGTCGGGCGTTGTTTTGCGGTGGATGCCGGTAGCAAAAATGACGGTGATCTCGTGCGGGGCCGTCCCATTCGCGATCAGGCGGCGAACGAGCAGATTGATGACCTGGCCGGCGGCGGTTTGCCGCGTTGCGTCAGGCACGACGAGCAGGACAGTTTCGCCCGGTCGGATGATCTCGTCGAGAGGCGGTGAGCCGATCGGTCTATCAAGTTTCTCGCCGATCTCACGATCGGTCAGGGGAGCGGCATCATCCGAGGCCGTCAGCACCTCGAACCTAGACTCGTCAAACGTGAGCGGTATGGTCTCGTGCCCGTATCTGAGTTCGATGCTAGCCATCAGGCATTCTTTGGCTCGAAGCATTTAGTGCGCGTTTCGCAGACATAGACGGCCTCGGCTTCACGGTCAAGTGTCTCAATTTGGATCGTAAGGTGGTCGATGCCAAACTCGTCGTGCAGACGTGTGCGGACGGCGACGAGCAGGTCCGAATGAGCGACCGAGTCGGGATGGCTGATGTGGGCGGAAAGAGCATCAATGCCCGATGATATCGTCCATACGTGGAGATCGTGAACACCAGCGACACCCTCGGTCTCGAGGATCGTCCGCTCGACCAATGCGAGGTCGATGTGCGCCGGTGTTCCCTCGAGCAGGACATTAACCGATTCCAATATCAGCCGCCACGCCCCGACGATGATTATCAGGCTGATCAGGATAGAGACCAGCGGATCGGCCCATAGCCATCCGAAGCCGATGATGGCAATACCGGCTAGCATGACGCCCACCGAACCGAGCAGATCCCCAATGACGTGCAGGAATGCTCCGCGCAGGTTGAGATCGTGCTTGTGACCCGAGTGAAGCAGCCAGGCGGCGATAATGTTTATTATGAGGCCGCCGGCCGCGATGAGCGTAATTTGCGAGCCATTGATCTCAGGCGGGGCCGTCCACCGGCCGACGGCCTCATAGATGACCCAGACCGACAAGAGCGCGAGGGCGATACCGTTGACAAAGGCCGCGAGTATCTCCAGCCGATAGTAACCAAAAGTCTTCCTGGCCGTCGCAGGCCGAGACGCAAACCAGATCGCCCCAAGCGTCAAGCTCAATGCCGCGACGTCCGTGAGCATATGGCCTGCGTCGGCGATCAGCGCGAGTGAATTCGTCAGCCAGCCGCCGACCGCCTCAGCAAGCATGTAGATGAAGGTCAGTGCTAAGGCAAACTTCAGCCGCAGCGTGCGTGATCGAGAGCGATTATCGTGTGTATGATCGTGCGCGATAGCAGAGACTCCTGTATCAATAGCGCCTCAGGATCGAGCCATTTCTGAGGCTGATGATAAAGCCGGAACGGTTGCCACGATCGTCGCCGATCTCGACCGCTGCCTCGACCGAGGGCGATGAGATCTGAAGCCTGAATGTGCCATCCGCTCCTGCAAACGTGTCTCGGCCCGCGGCGCGGACGGACATTCCCGCCTGGGTGCGGCCGCTGAGCAGATAAACATTGCCGCCAACGCGCTCGACACGCCAATCATAGGCGTCGATCGTCATCCGCTCGCCCGCGCGAACGACCATGAATTTCCATGCGTCGTTCCAGTTCGTCGTCTGGCCGGAACGCCCGGTTGCCTTTACCCGCCAGTAATAATTCCCCGGTGTGAGCCCCGCGAGGCGAAACTCACGGGCTGTCATGCCGCTGCGGTCAACCATGATGGCGTCAGACGCGAAGGTCGGCGACCGCGACACCTGTAGGTAATAGTTCGCAGCCGGATTGCCTTCCGGATCCTGCCAGTTGAATGTCACGCTGACGCCTCCGCCCGGATCGACGATCTGCGCGGAATTGCCCGGCTGGCTGGGTCGCGGCGGGGCCATCAGCCGTTCACGTGCCGAGAGCTTGCCTCCGCTGACGGAGGCGAACTCGTTCTCGTTGATAGTCGTCTTTTCGCCGCCGATCGTCGTCTCTACGCCGCCGCGGCTGATACGGATCTCACCGCCGGTCTCATCTGCATTGAAGCTGGCGTCGGTCTTTGGCAGCAGCTTGTTCTCGGAATCAGCTACCTCGACGATGTTGTTCACGTCCTGCGGCTGCTCGTCCGTGCGAACGTTCAACTGCCCGTCATCGAGCGTCACGCGGACGTTCTTGCCGCCAAATAGGCTTGTCGAAGTCTTGACGACTACGGTGCTGTTTGGCCGCACCGAATAGCTCGAGCCGTCGATCATCTGGACCACACAGCGGCCGTCGGACTGTGTCTGGATCGTGTCTCCCTCGGCAACGAAGGTCTCCTGCTTGACGACGATCGTCTCTCGTGTTGCGGCCCGTGTTATTCGCACGTCGCCCTCAAACGAGACGATCCGGGCAGCGTCCTTGGGGACGTTTGCCTGCTCATCGGGGACGAACCAATTGTTCCGTGAGGCGTATGAGAGTCCCCAAAGAATACCCGCCCCCAGCAAGACGATCGCGATCAGCAGGTAGATACTGCTGCGGCGAATGTTCCACCAATCGACGTAGAATTTGCGGTACTTATTCTCCTGCATCAGAGAGGGCCCGATCCGCCGCGGAGCGTTTTGGCGTCAACAACATCGAAAGCAAGATCGATACGGCAATCGCACCGGCGACGACACCAAGTGAAATATTGATCACGGTTTGTTCGAACTCGTGCGCGAGAAACCTGCGCACCAGCGTCGCAAAGCCCGATCGATCACTTTCACCAAGCATCATTATCAGACCTTCGGCGGCCAACGGCAAGAGCATCTTTACGCCGATAAAGGTCAAAACGAACGCGAGCCCGTACTTGAGAAGGTGAAATCTGTCGGCGAGATCGGCCAGCAGAAAGAAGAATGTTCGCAGGCCGAGGATCGCGAAGATGTTCGATGTATAGACGATAAAACGGTCGGTGGTGATGCCAAAGATCGCGGGTATCGAATCGACAGCGAAGACGAGATCGGTGACCTCTACGGTTATCAGCACCAGGAGCAGGAGCGTCCCGGTCTTGACGCCGTCATTCACGGTGAAGAACTTCTCGCCGTCGTAGTGCTTGCTGATGCGGATGTATTTTGTCGCCAGTTTGACGATCACGCTCTCGTGCGGCTCAAAGTTGTCATCAGTGTTCTGAAACATCTTGAGGCCCGTGTAAACCAGAAACGCCCCGAAAACATAGATGATCCAATGGAAACGCTCGACCAATTCCGCGCCGGCAAAGATCATTATCATTCGCAGTGCGAGGGCACCCATGATGCCCCAAAACAGGACTCGATGCTGGTACTTTTTTGGAACTTTAAAGAACGTAAATATCAACAGGAAGACAAACAGATTATCGACCGATAGTGACAGTTCTATCAGATAGCCCGTGAGGAATAGCTTTGCCTGCGACATTGCCACGGACCAGTCGCCCGTATGATTGCCGACCTGAAAATATACAAACGCATTGAATGCGAGAGCAAGCGAGACCCAGACCGCCGCCCATGTGAATGTCTCTTTGCGCGTGGGGGCGTGCGCCTTGCGGTTGACAATGCCGATATCAACGAAGAGAGCTACGAGGACGACGGAAAAGAAAGTGATCCAAACCCAATATGGGTGTTCGATTGGTGTCATTCGTTCATCTGAGGGTGCGTGTGGCCCTCGATGACTCTCTCAATAGATCTGACGATACGGCCGAGGCCGTCGGCGTCCGTATGGTCAAAATCGTTCTCGCGGTCGCTATCAACGTCTAGAACACCCGCGACCGTCCCGTCACCATGTAAGATAGGTACGACTATCTCAGATCGCGAAGCCGAGCTGCAGGCTATGTGGCCAAGAAAATAATCGACATCCGGCACGATCACGGCCCCACCCCTTTCCCAGGCACGGCCGCAGACGCCTTCGCCCCGCTTAATCCGTGTGCAGGCGACGGGGCCCTGAAACGGGCCAAGCACCAGTTCGTCGCCCTTGACAAGATAGAATCCGACCCAGAAGAAGCCGAGCGATTCCCTGATGACCGCCGCGATATTAGCGAGATTCGCGATCAGATCGGCCTCGCCGCCTACAAGCGCGTCGATTTGCGGAGCGATCTCCGCATAAACGGTCGCTCGGTCGGCATGTCGCGAAAATGCGAGGGCTTCGGCCATAGAGTTTGAGTTTATCTTCCCATAATGACGCGTGCAAACACCTCATCATTAGGCAGCCCGACACGAAAATGTATAATCCGCCTATGGAGACCGTGGTCAATATCTCTGCCGTCGCCGTTGGTGGGGCGCTTGGCGCCGTCGCTCGCTATCTTGTAAATATCTCGCCTCTCGCCGGCGCACTTGGCAAATTTCCGCTTCCGACCTTCCTGATCAACGTTGTCGGCTCATTTCTGATCGGTCTTTTATTAGTAGTGCTGGCCGACCGGATCGTAGTAAGCGATGCCCTTCGTATGGCAATTATCGTCGGTTTTCTTGGGGCATTCACGACGTTCTCGACGTTTGAGATGGAGATCTATGGCTTGCTGCGGGAGCGCGAGTTCGTGCTCGGATTCCTGTATTTGCTGCTGAGCGTATTGATCGGATTTATTGGCGTGGTCGCGGGGGTTGCTTTAGGCCGACGGATCTAGCCGTTCGCGTGCCCTTCGGACAAGGGCTGCCGCGGCTACGGCGTCGTCCGCCATCGCTGTCAGATGTCCCATCTTGCGGCCCGAACGCGGCTCGACCTTGCCGTAGAGATGCAATTTTACGTTTTTGTCGGTCAAGGCTGCGGCCCATCTTGGTTCTCCGTCAGTCCATAGATCGCCGAGAAGGTTTGCCATCGCGGACGGCCGAAAGTATTCGGTCGATCCCAACGGTAGGCCGCAAACGGCACGCACCTGCTGCTCGAATTGTGACGTTACACACGCGTCAAATGTCAGATGGCCGGAGTTGTGCGGGCGAGGGGCCAGTTCGTTGACAAGCAGCTTTTCATCATCAGTAAGAAAAAATTCGACGCAGAGTGTGCCTACATATTGAAGAGTATCTGCGATATTTCTGGCAATCTCGACAGCAGCCAGTGCCACTTGCCGGCTTACATCGGCGGGTGCGAATGAGAAATCGAGAATGTGATCCCTGTGTTCATTCTCGATGACGCCGTAGTGGACGAATTCACCGCGTCCGTCGCGAGCGCATACGACCGAGACCTCTTTGACGAAATCCACAAAGGCTTCGAGCACCGCATCGCTGCCGTCGAGTGACGCAAATGCGGATTCGATATCGCTCGGAGCTTTGAGCTTTACTTGTCCCTTGCCGTCGTAACCAAAGCCCACCGTTTTTAGGACGCACGGAAACCTGATCTCGTCAGTCGCCCGATACAGGTCATCGATCACCTGAACGTGGCGAAACGGCGTTACGGGAATATCTTGCCCCGCAAGGAACACCTTCTCTCGCAAACGGTTTTGCGTCGTGTGAAGTATCTCGCCGCGCGGATGCACCGCGACGAATTCGTTTGCTACTTCGACACAGGCGGCAGGCACATTCTCAAACTCGAATGTGATCACGTCCACGCTGCGGGCAAACTGTCGCACCTGATCGAGGTCGTCATACGATGCGCTTGTCTCAAGATCGGCGACCTGGCCGGTTGGCGTGCCTGTCGAGGGCGAGAATGTGTGAACGCGATAGCCCATCTTGCGGGCCTCGATGGCAAACATCCGCCCGAGCTGGCCGCTGCCAAAAACACCGATAGTTGAACCTGGAAGTATCGTCGTCACAAAAAAACTGCGTTAAGCCGGTAAAGATAGCTTAACGCAGTTTTGGCGGATTCTGAATTTGTGATGCGGTCAGGTCTTCGGCCTTCGCGAGTCAGGCCGAGACTTGAGTACCTGTTTGGTTTGCTTAGATCTAAACTTTCTTAGCTTCTCGCGTAGCTCTGGCCGCGAATTGGCGAGGATCGCGACGGCGAGCAGGGCGGCATTTTTTGCACCTGTCTGACCGATCGCCAGCGTGCCTACGGGTACGCCCGCGGGCATTTGGGCGATCGACAGGAGCGAATCGAGGCCTTTCAGCGCACGGCTCTCGACGGGCACGCCAAGGACGGGCAGGATCGTCTGCGATGCGCACATTCCGGGCAGGTGAGCGGAACCGCCGGCTCCGGCGATAATGACCTCGATGCCGCGCGATTCGGCGGATTTGGCAAACTCGAACAGCAGATCGGGGGTGCGGTGGGCCGATACGATCTTGGTCTCGTGCGCGACGCCAAACTCGTCCAGCGTCTGCGAGGCGACCTCCATCGTCGGCCAGTCGCTCTTGCTGCCCATGATGATCGAAACTATCGGTATCGTCTGCCGTTTCATGTGCGGTGGTTATTGACTTCTCACTCTGCCTTCGAGCTTGGGGTGATAGGCGTCAAACTTCTTGAGATATGTGACCATCGACTGCACCATTTCCACGCCCGTATTCTTATACGATCGCGTTCGTTTGAACGCAAGAAAGCCGTCGCCGCCGTCGGCCAAGTAGTTTGACGTCAGGACATTATAGATCCTGTTGTCATCCAGCGGAACGCCTTTGATATTACACTTAACGATCCTGCTCCCGACAGGCTTGCTTTCGTCATAGACGAATTCGACACCTTTCGAAACCTGCAGTATGCCGTTTGTCAGGCCGGCCGCGTGTTCAAAGACGGTGCGCATATCGCTGCCTTTCATTTCGAGCTGCACGATCATATTTGGGAACGGAAAAGCAGAGATCAGGTCGCCGACCGTTACCGTCCCCGTATCGATGTCCTGACGCAGGCCGCCGCTGTTTGTCACCGCAAAGTCGTATTCCGGATGAGCGTTCAGCATCGCATCGGCGACCATATCGCCCATTACGGATTCCTCGCCATATGACCGCGTCAGCGGGGCCGAGATCGTCGTTACCTTCTCCTCGGTAATGGTTTTGAGCCTATTCTTCCATTTGTTCACGACCTTGACCATTGCGGGGTCGTCCTCATACTCATCGTCATACAAATAGCCAAAATGGTTCTTGTACTTAGTGATCTTGTCCAGCTTCTTATTGTAGGTGATCTCGAGCTTGCCGAGTTCTATCGTGTAAGCGTCGGTCGAGACGATGATCGTGCCGTTAGCGACGATCGGTCTTGGCGTTCCGCTGTGCGGATGTCCCGTGATCATCAGATCGACGCCGGGAACGGCTTTTGCGAGGTCGATGTCATGCTGGTGATTGCGGACGACGTCGGCTTCGCCGCCAGTTGATTGCGTGCCCGGAATGCCGATATGGATCAGCAGGACTATCAGGTCGGTCTTTGGGTCAAGTTCCTTGATGTATTTGCGTAAATAGGCCTTTTCGTCTCTGACATCAACGCCCGTGACCATTACCGGCGCGACCGTATCATCAAAGGCGAATTTCTCATGCAGGCCAATGATGCCGAGTCGGATGCCATTGACCTTCTTGATAATGTAGGGCTTGTTCCAGTGGAGTTTGTTCGTACTCTTTTCGAAAATATTGCCGTTGAGAAGAGGGAACTTCGCAAGTTTGAACTGCTTGAACGCGTTCTCCCAGCCGTAATCATATTCATGATTGCCGACGCAGGCGGCGTCCAAACCGAGATAGTTTGCCGCGTCGATTATGGCCTCGCCTTTGGTCAATGAACTCACATAAGGCCCGGCGAAGAAATCGCCCGCGTCAAAATAAACGGTATTCGGATTCGCGGCCTTTTCACGTTTGACGGCTGTCGCAATGTTTACAAAACCGCCAACCTTTCGTGTCTTATCTACCCAGGGAACAATATGCGGCTCGAGATGAGAGTGCAGATCGTTCGTATAAAGCACTGTCAGGTTCTTCTCCTGCGCAGAAGCCTGCTGAGCAAAAACGAGATGGAGAGCAAAAATGATAACAGCTAACGCTTTTTTCATATTTATTGGAGAACAGTTAAACTCAGGTTTTGGCTCGAACCACCTGAAAATAAGGTTGAATCTTAAGACAAGTCCCGATATTACACGACAATCGAATGACAGGAAAATCCAAGCTCTATTACACGCTGACCGATGAAGCGCCGATGTTGGCGACGCATTCTCTTTTACCGATGATAAAAGCATTTACAAAATGTGCCGATATCGAGATCGAGGTTTCGGATATCTCGCTCGCGGGAAGGATCTTGGCAAACTTTCCCGAGTATTTGAGCGATGGCCAAAAGGTCCCCGACGCACTTGCCGAATTGGGCGAACTGGCCACCCGACGGGAAGCCAACATCATAAAGCTGCCGAATATTTCCGCCTCGGTCCCGCAGTTGGAAGAAGCGATAGCCGAGCTTCAGAAACAAAGTTTTCCGGTGCCGAATTATCCGGCGGAGCCAAAGACGGAACAAGAGATGGCGGTCAACAAAAAATACTCCCGCGTCCTGGGAAGCGCCGTAAACCCTGTGCTAAGAGAGGGCAATTCCGACAGGCGGGCACCGAAAGCGGTAAAGGATTACGCCAAGGCCAATCCGCATCGGATGGGCGCTTGGAGCTCAGATTCCAAAACTTCGGTCGCACACATGGGAGCGGGGGATTTTTACGGATCGGAAACGTCAACCACGGTCGAAGCTGACGGACAGTTCAGGATCGTTTTTTATGGAACGGATGGTACCGAGAACGTCCTGAAAGACCTTGCTCCGCTGAAGGCTGGCGAGGTGATCGATTCCTCGATCATGGATATTGCCTCACTGAAGGCATTCGTCCGCGACGCGATGCGGGAAGCGAAGGACAAGGACATTCTCCTTTCGGCCCACCTGAAAGCGACGATGATGAAGATCTCGGACCCGATCATCTTCGGGGCGATCGTCGAAACTTATTTCGCAGACATCTTTGAAAAGTACAGCGATATTTTCAACGAGCTGGACATCAATCCGAACTACGGATTGGCGTCCCTCTTCGAAAAGATTTCGGGGCATGAGAGGGAAGCCGAGATAAAGGCGGACATCGCAAGAGCGATCGACAACGGCCCGAGGATCGCGATGGTCAATTCGGATAAGGGAATCACCAATTTCCACATTTCGTCGGACGTGATCGTGGATGCCTCGATGGCTGCCCTCATTCGCGGCGGCGGGAAGATGTGGAACAAGGACGGCAAAGAAGAGGACACGGTCTGCATGATCCCCGACCGGACATATGCCGGTTTCTACGACGCGATCATCGAGGACATGAAGAAGAACGGAGCGATCGATCCGCGCACGTTCGGGTCCGTTCCGAATGTCGGCCTGATGGCCCAAAAGGCGGAGGAATACGGCTCTCACGACAAGACGTTTCAGATATCAGCCGAAGGCACCGTGAAGATCGAGGACGCGAACGATAATGTTCTGCTGGAACAAAGCGTCAGACGCGGCGATATCTTCAGAATGTGCCAAACGAAGGACGCGCCTATCCGGGATTGGGTAAAGCTGGCCGTGAACCGCGCAAGGCTATCGGATACAACTGCGATCTTTTGGCTGGACAAAGGGCGGGCCCACGATTCGCAGATCATCGCAAAGGTCGAGAAATATCTTGGCGATCACAACACGGCCGGGCTCGATATTCGGATCATGGACGTCAAGGATGCGATGACCGAGACACTGCGACGAGCTCGCGAGGGAAAAGACACGATCTCGGTCTCGGGCAACGTCCTGCGCGACTATCTGACCGACCTGTTCCCGATCCTCGAGCTTGGCACGTCAGCAAAAATGCTTTCTATCGTGCCGTTGATGAGCGGCGGCGGCCTTTTTGAGACCGGAGCCGGCGGATCGGCCCCAAAACATATCGAACAGTTCCTGCACGAAGGATATCTCCGCTGGGATTCGCTCGGTGAGTTTCTTGCGCTGCAGGCAAGTTTGGAGCACCTGGCCCAGACCCAGAACAACAGAAAAGCGCAACTTTTGGCGGACACCCTCGATGAAGCGAATGCAAAGTTTCTTGCAAACGACAAATCTCCTGCGAGAAAGCTCGGCGGACTCGATAACCGCGGTTCCCACTTCTATCTGGCGATGTATTGGGCAGAAGCCCTCGCGCGACAGACCGCGGACGCTGACATTTCGGCATGGTTTACACCTGTTGCCCAAGCGATGAGCGAGAACGAAGCAAGGATCAACGAAGAACTGATCGGGGCACAAGGAAGAGCGCAGGATGTCGGTGGCTACTATCATCCTGATACTGACAAGACATACGCTGCGATGAGGCCATCCGCGACTCTGAATGTGATCGTGGACGGATTATAGGTTTGGGCAGCCGGTCAAGCTACGCTTATGCGGGCATCGTTCCGCTCAAGAATGCTCGCGCAGCCAACCCGGTGAACTTTTTTATCTAACCAAGCATCTATAGTTTAGTTTACGAAACTATGATAGTCAGCAGGATCACAGCCACTTTTGTAGCCGCTGTTTGCATGGCGGTCGCGGCCCTCGGGCAAGGGACGGCTGTCGCAAAAACGGCGCTTTCATCGGCCGAGACCGACCGGATAATCAAGCGGTTTACGGCAAACGAGGCAGACTTTCGCGAGGCGTTGAAGAGTTACGTCTTTAATCGCTTTGCGGCGGTGCATACCGTGGGACTTGGCGGAAATATCACCGGCACATTTCGGCGTGATTCATTCATGACGTTCAATTCGGACGGCGGCCGGTTTGAGAAGATATTGTTTGCACCCGTGGCGACCACGCCGCCGGGCTTTGTCACGCCCGAGGACCTCGAGGATCTGGGCGGCGTCAATCCGTTCGCGCTCGAACCGTCGGCGATACAGCAATACAACTTTAATTTTATCGGGACCGAACACATCGACGAACTCGACCTTTACGTGTTTGACGTGACGCCAAAGGTGATCCCCGACCCGAAGAAGTCAAAGCTGCGGCTCTTCACGGGCCGCGTGTGGGTCGATAAAGACGACCTGATGATCGTCAAATCAATGGGAAAAGCCGTGCCTGAGACAAAGGTGAACAAATTCCCGGTGGTCGAGACCACTCGTGCGCAGATCGACGGCAAATACTGGTTTCCCGTAGATGCGCGGTCGGATGACGAGCTTGTATTTGAAAACGGCTCTGTTGTGAAGATAAAGATGCGCGTGCGTTATACGAACTACGCGGTCGGCCGCACCGAGGTCAGAATACTTGACGACGAACCGCCGAAACCCGAACCTAGCCCAACGCCCAAGAAACCGGAATAGTGAACAGTGAATATCGACTAGTGGAAAACGCACTTGAGTGGTTTCGCTGTTCACTATTCACTGTTAGTTGTTAGTTGTTCGGCGATCGCGGCCCTTGTTTCAAGGAGCAATTCCATCACATCGTCTGCCGTTTTCTCGGCTGTCTCTATCGGCGGCAGCAGGACCATCTCGATCTCGCCTGCATAAGCGACACCGGTGCGTTTGCCCATCATCCAATCGGTATTTTTGATCGCCACGGGCACGATGGGCGCGCCGGTTTGGATAGCCAGATGAAAGGCGCCTTTCTTGAATGGCAGCAACTCGCCCGGCATGGCACGCGTTCCCTCGACAAAGACGCCGAATGAGTAGCCGCCATTCATCACGTCGCGAGCTTTCTGCATCGAGGCCATGGCCCGATCCGGATTTGACCGGTCGATGGCGATGACGTTGGCAAAGCCCATGCCCTGGCCCAGAACGGGAACCTTGAGAAGCTCCTTTTTGGCAACCAGGCCCATTCGCGGGCCTGAATATACAAATAGTGTCGCGGTGTCGAGATACGAGCGGTGGTTGGACGCAAAGACGTATGATCGATCAGCGTCGAGGTTCTCAGAACCGGTAACACGAACACGCGCTCCACAGCCTCTAAGCCAGGCCTTTGCTCCCCAGAACGCGATGGGATAGATCCACGTTTTTCGGTTGATGATCCAGACGAACGTTAAGCATGGCACGCCGAGGATCAATAACAATGCGCCGGCGACGAACCAACTCCACCAGTAACGAATTTTTCCGATGATTCGCGATTTGTTAGACTTGCGGACGGGAAAGGCCAGCAGTTCGTTCGTCACGGCCGGAGCCAGAGGTGCATGAGGATCTTCGTGTCCAGACCGAGTCATTGGTTGAGCGCGTTCGCATCAATCTTACTGTTTTCGGCTGCGATTGTCGCACAGGTGCCATCGCTGTTTTCGGTGCTGGGCTTCACGCCGACGGCTGACGAGACCATCGCCGACTGGCGTCAGATAACGGACTATTTTGCCAAGCTAGACCGCTCCAGCAACCGAGTGGCCGTCCGCGAGATCGGCAGATCTACAAACGGAAAGCCGTTGATCGTTGCTTTTATTTCGTCCGCCGCCAATATCAGGAATCTCGAAAAGCTCCGCCGCATCTCGGCTCAACTTGCAGACCCACGAACCGTTCGTAATGACGCAGCGCCAGCCAATCTAATTAAGAAGGGCAAAACGATCGTCTCGATCTCGTGCTCGATACACTCGACCGAGATCGTCGCGTCGCAGATGTCGATGAATCTCGCATACGAGCTTGCGACCGCTAATGACGCCGATACAAAAGAGATCTTGGCGAACACCGTCCTGCTGCTAATTCCATCGCCAAATCCCGACGGCATCGACATTGTCGCCGACTGGTATCGTAAGACGCTCGGGACCGAGAGCGAGGGAACGGCACCGCCCGAGCTTTATCATCATTACGCCGGTCACGACAATAATCGTGATTGGTTCATGATGAACCTGGCCGAGACACAGGCGATCACGAAGCTGTTTTGGCAGGAATGGTTCCCGCAGATCGTCTATGACGTTCATCAGATGGGGCAAAACGGGCCGCGGTTTGTGATACCGCCGTTCTATGACCCGACAAATCCGAGGGTATCGCCATCGATCCTTCGCGAAGTTGGGCTGATAGGTTACAAGATGGCCGCAGACCTGCAGGCGGCAAATGTATCGGGCGTGGCGACGAACACGGCCTTCGACACATGGTGGCACGGCGGTTTTCGATCGGCCCCGTATTTTCACAATTCGATAGGCATCTTGTCGGAGGCCGCAAGCGCGAACCTGATGTCACCCGCGATTGTAACCCTCGATGACCTCAAACGCAGTCGCCCTGCACGCGGTTTGGCATCGCCGCTTGATGCGGTCACAAACCATCCTGATCCGTGGAGCGGCGGCGTCTGGCGACCGGCCGATATTGCAAAGATTGAAACCATAGCCTCGCTCAGTCTGTTGCAGATGGCGTCGAAATATCGAGAGCGCTACCTAAGGAATTTCTACGCACGCGGCCGTGAGAACCTCGCTCCGCTTGCAAACGAGCCCCGAGGATTTATCGTTCCGGCCGGCCAGCCTAATGCCGGGACGATCTCTCGATTTCTCGAGATCTTAATGTGGCAGGGCATTGAGGTGCACGAGATGACGCACGAGCTGTGGGTCAAGATGACGCCCGATGCTGAATTTCATGAGGTGCCGCTTGGCAGCTTTCTCGTCTTTGTGAATCAGCCTCAAAAGAACAACATCCTCAGCTTGTTCGAGCGGCAATCCTATCCCGACCGCCGACTGCCCAACGGCGAGGCTGAGCCGCCGTATGATGTTGCCGGCTGGACGCTGCCGCTGCAGATGGGCATCGAATCCGAGACAGTCTGGCAGATCCGCGACCTTGAGAAATATCAAAAAACGATCAAACCCGTCGCGAATATCAACCAGGCACGAGCGGTGATGAATCTGCCGCCTGTTGCCGTACCATTCGCCAAGCAGCCGAATCCACTAAGGTCAACGCGCCGCATCGGCCTTTATCGCGGCTACACAGGCTCGATGGACGAGGGCTGGACGCGATTTGTGCTCGATACATTTCAGATACCGTTTCGCTCGGTGGCCGACACGGATCTGCGCTCGGGCCGGCTCGATTTTGATGTGCTGATCTTGCCCGCCGACAGCGAGAACACTATTGTCAATGGCCTCAGCGCGGAGCGATATCCTGCGGAATTCGCCGGCGGTATCGGCGACGAGGGTATCGAGAATCTCAAACGCTTTGTCGAAAATGGCGGGCGGCTCGTGTGTTTTGACGATTC
>JAGOWF010000105.1 GCA_018060305.1 Pyrinomonadaceae bacterium | reverse complement strand
GCAATTGTGATCTCGACGCAGACGGCCGATCTCGACATTGAAGATATCCGCAGCGACATCATGGAGCATGTGATCAACCCTGTGATCCCGGCAGACATGATCGATGACAACACTAAATATCATATTAACCCAACCGGCAAGTTCGTTATCGGCGGGCCGATGGGAGACGCAGGCGTGACAGGAAGGAAGATAATCGTTGACACATATGGTGGTTATGCCCCGCACGGCGGCGGTGCTTTTTCGGGCAAGGATCCGACGAAGGTCGATCGCTCGGCGGCATATATGGCTCGCTATATAGCTAAGAATGTTGTCGCTGCCGGCCTCGCCGATAAGTGCACTGTTCAATTAGCTTACGCTATCGGAGTTGCGGAGCCGGTTTCAGTTTTGGTTGACAGCCACGGCACCGGAACGATCGACGACGAACGCATCGCGGATATAGTTCGCGAGAATTTTACCCTGACGCCAAAGGCGATCATTGAAACGCTCGATCTTCGTCGCCCGATCTACAAGGCAACGGCCCGCTTCGGGCATTTTGGACGTGTGAATGACGAGTTTTCATGGGAAAAGACGGACAGGGCCGAGACTCTCCGGAGCGCCGCGGAGAAAGGCGCCGCTAACAACGCATAGATCAAGACGTGCCCGCGAAAAACGCGAAATGACGCGAAATTAGAATGCCATTTCGCGTTTTTAGCGTGTTTCGCGGGCTAAACCAATTATATGGCTGAATCAGCAATTTCAATGGAATACGATATCAAGGACATCAACCTTGCCCCTCATGGCAAGCAGCGCATTGAGTGGGCGGACCGCGAAATGCCGGTTCTGCGGCTTATTCGTGAGCGTTTTGAGGCTGAAAAGCCGCTCACGGGCGTCAAGATGGTCGCCTGTGCCCACATCACGACCGAAACGGCGAATCTGGCTCGCACGTTTCAGGCGGGCGGTGCCGAGGCACTACTTATTGCCTCAAATCCGCTTTCGACGCAGGATGATGTTGCGGCTTCGCTCGTGGCCGACTGGAACATTCCAGTCATGGCGATAAAGGGCGAATCTACAGAGACTTACGTCCGTCACGTTAAAGCAGCACTTGATACAAATCCGAACCTTATCATCGACGACGGCAGCGACGTTGTCGCGACAATGATCAAGGAAAAGCCGGAGCTTATTCCCAATCTGATCGGAACCACGGAAGAAACGACGACCGGCATCGTTCGCCTTAAGGCAATGGTGACGGCCGGTGTGCTCACCTTCCCTTCTATTGCTGTTAACGACGCGCAGACCAAGCATTTCTTTGATAATCGCTACGGAACAGGCCAATCGACGCTCGACGGCATAATTCGCGCGACCAATATCCTGCTCGCTGGTAAGACTTTAGTCGTTGTCGGCTACGGCTGGTGCGGCAAAGGTGTGGCGATGCGTGCACGCGGCATGGGCGCAAACGTTGTGGTAACCGAGATCGATCCGATCAAGGCGATCGAGGCTGTTATGGACGGTATGCGAGTGCTGCCGATGAAGGAAGCCGCGAAGATCGGCGATTTCTTTGTGACGGTGACCGGAAACCGCCATGTCATTGACCGCGAACACTTTGCGGCGATGAAGGACGGTGCGATCGTCTGCAACAGCGGCCATTTTGACCTTGAATTGAATCTCGACGCACTTCGCGATATGTCGCAGCCCGCCGTCGCGAGACGTCCGTTTGTCGAAGAATATCGCAGCAAAGATGACAGCAAGAGCGTGATCGTCCTCGGCGAAGGCCGTCTGATCAACCTCGCCGCCGCCGAAGGCCACCCGGCGAGCGTGATGGATATGTCGTTCGCTAACCAGGCACTGTCGGCCGAGTTTCTTGTCAAAAACAAAGGAACACTCGCGGCGGGCGTCCACGTTCTTCCGGCCGAGGTCGATCAGGAGATCGCCAGCCTCAAACTCCGCGCAATGGGCATCGGCATCGACGAACTCACCCCGGAAATGCTCGAATATATGTCGAGCTGGGAAACGGGAACATAAGCTGGTAACGAGTAAACAGTGACAAGTAACAAGTTAAGATCCGGCCCGTCGGGCCGGATCTTTTTTTTGTGGGGCTCGCGTCCGGGACGTATCGGTTGCAGCGAAGAGGAACGCGGACGCCCTCGTCCGCTCTGGGGGCGCGGACGCCATCGTCCGCGTTTGGCCGCCTACTGGCGGACGAAGGCGTCCGCGACCCGACGGCGGACGATGGCGTCCGCGTTCCGACGCAGTTGCCGGTTCAGTATTTGTGGTTTTCTTCGGGGTAGGTGCGCTCGAGTGTGTCGGCGAGTTGAGTGAATTCCATCTCGCCTTCGTAGGGGCGGAGTAGTGCCTCGTCGCCGTCGGTCAGCCAGAGTTTTTGTTCGTCGATGCCGCCCAAGATGACGGGCATCGCTTTCTCGTGGATGGGGCGCATAAACGCGTTTGGCTCGGTGGTGAACACGGCAAAGGAATATCGTGTCTGACGGTTGTCGAAGTAGCGGCTCCAGAGACCGGCGAGGGCGATGGGGCCGCGACCTTTTGTGAATATCTCGACGGGCGGCAGCCCCTTCCCTTTTATCGGCCACTCGTAAAAGCTGTCAACCGGAAAGACGCACCGCTGGCCTTTGTTGAGCAGGTCGGACCAGGTGCGTTTGTCGTGCATCGTGTCAACGCGGGCGTTAAATGTTGGGTATTTTGCCTCAAATCGGCCGCTGCCGTCGCGTTGACACCACCAGCGCGCTTCGATCGTTTGTATCTCGCCGTCCGTGCGCCGTGCGACGATCCACGCCGGCTCGGTGGGCCTGAGATTGTGCCTCGGCTCAAACTCGTCGGGGTAGAGCCAGCGATAGATCTTATCGCGATATGCGTCGATCTTGGCTTGTGTAACTCGGCCGCACATAAAGCGTCAATTTAACATATGATAATTCAATTCACGGTCGCGGTTCTGAATTGAGTGGCCAAAATGCAAAAGTTCCGCCCGTTGCCGAGCGGAACTTTCTCTTTGAGAAGACCGGATGTCTGCTACAAATGTTGAAAAATCAGCCTGGGAAGCCGATCTATAGATCTTACTTCTTTGCCACACCTACGAGGTTAGCTGCCGGGCTAGGAACGAAAGAGTATCCCTTCATCTTGCGATGATTCGCCCCCGTTCTCGTGCCCGTTCGGATCCGAGTCATTGGGTCCCCCGTTTCCGGCATCGGCCGGAATTCGGTGATCGAGTTTTCAACAATGAAATAATAGCAGTAATCGCCGGTTATTTCAAGACTTTGATGCTCGGTGGTTGTAGGTGGTTGTTTAGATGGCGGAGTATCTATTATCTTTCATCTACTATCTACCAATATTCATTAGCCCTTCCCAAAAAATAGATCATAAGATTCTAGAGATCCAAGATAATAGACTGACGAACCTATCTGGCCGGATAAAGCTGATACAGCAACATATATACTATGACGCCGGTGACCGACACATATAGCCAGATCGGAAAGACGAGCCGTGCCAGGTTTCGGTGGGCGTCGAAGCGGCCTTTTAGTGCTCGTCGGAGCGTCATGATCACAAACGGCGCGACGATTGCGGCAAGTATCGTGTGTGACGTAAGTATCGTGAAATAGATCGGCCGTATCAGCCCTTCGCCGATAAATTGTGTCGGGCCGAGGCCGAAATAATATGTCCTGAGCGCGTGGTGCGTAAGGTAGCTGACGAGGAACAGCGCCGATATGCTGCTCGCCGCCAGCATGCAGAAACGATGGGCGTGAACACGGCGTTTGAGGATACAAACAAAGCCCGTCAGCAGGAACAGGCCGCTGAGACAATTGAGCGAAGCGTTGAGGTGCGGAAATATTCCGAGCATTTCCATAGAGTTATGACACCAACTCAAATATATCCTCATCAGTATATTTGCAGTCTGATTCTCGCATCAAAGCCCTCCGTAATGCTCGGAATTCTCGAAGCCACAAATACTGCCTGAGCGCTTTCACGGCGAACGATTCGACCGTGATTCCCTCCAGGGCCGCTTCGTTCTCCAGGAGAGCGAAGAGGTCTCGATCGATGTGAATCGGTGTGAGGCTCATCACTTCCAGAATCCAAGCAAGATGAACAAAACGATCCAAAGAGCGCCGACGACGTGCCAGTACCAGCCGACGACCTGAGCGGTGGAGCGGCGTCTGAGGAGTTCGTCCTCGTTCGAGGTCGGATACCAGACGCGAAGCAGTATTGAGCCGAGGGCGGCGACGCCGCCGATCACATGGACGGCGTGAACGGCCGTCAGGATGTAGAAAAAGCCGGCGTATGGATTGCCCGACACATAAAGGCCCCGCTGGGTCAGCTCTATCCACGCAAGGATCTGTGACGAGATGAATGCGGCGCCGAGAACCGTCGTCGCAATGAACCAGCGCTTGGCTGTGGGCTGATCGTTCCGTTCGGTCGCCAGTTTGCCAACGTGATAGGTGACGCTGCTCGCGAGGATGATCGCGGTGCTCAGCCAAACCTGGATCGGCAGATCGAATGGGCGCCATTCGGCGACGTTGTTTGTAGCAATAACGAGGTAGGCAGCGATCAGGCCGCCGAATGTCATAATAACGACCAACAGGAGAAAGCCGGTAAATATTCGTGACTTATCGGGGACGAAACGGTCCGCCGCGTCATCTTCGTCGGGCCTGTCGCCGCCCGGCCCGCCGGGCCCGCGGCGTCCGCCGTCGTCGGGCTTGTTCGGGCCGCCGGTGCCGGAAGGTCGGCGTTGCTTGGGTTGAATAGCCTCTTCAACGATGTCGGCGGTCCCGATCTCCATCAGCGTTTGTCAGCGACCATCAGTATGAAGAGCAGCGGAAGGTAAATGACAGAGGCAAGCAGCAGAAATCTCGCCTGCGCGTTCGTTCGGGCAATAGCGGCCCGAATGCTGACCACGAGAAAGGCAAGGCCGATAACGCTCGCGCCGATCAGAAACACCATGCCCGAAAGGCCAAAGAAAAACGGCGCGAGGCTGACGGGCACAAGCATTATAGTGTAGAGGATGATCTGCCGCGCCGTAATGCGCCCTGCCGGTTCGACGACGGGCAGCATCAGGATGCCCGCCTTCGCGTATTCGTCCCGATAGAGCCATGCGATAGCGAGAAAGTGCGGAAATTGCCAAAAATACTGCATCGCGAATAACGCCCACGCCATCATGCTGATCTCACCGGTAGCCGCAGTCCAGCCCATCAGCGGCGGCAGTGCACCCGGGATCGCACCTACGGCGGTCGAGATGCTCGTCCGCGTTTTCAGCGGCGTATAGACTAAAACGTATCCGACGATAACGGCCAGCCCGAGCAGCGCGGTAAGCACATTAACGGCAACCAGGAGATACAACTCAGCGAGCACACACTGCAGTACGCCAAAGACCAATGCCTCGGCCGGCGTAATGGCCTTGGTCGGCAATGGCCGCTCAGCGGTGCGTCGCATGAGCCGGTCAAGGTCGCGTTCCCAATATTGATTAAGCGTCGCCACGCCGAATGCCAGCAGCGCGATCGCGATCATTGCATTCGTGAAGAGGACCCAATCGAATGCCCCCAATGAGCCGAGATAAAAGCCGGCCGCCGACGTCAGCACGAGAAGAAACGCGATCCGTGGCTTTGTCAGCTCGACATAGGCACTAATGCGCGCCCGTATGGTTGCCGCCTTTTGCTCGTCCAGATTGGCTGTAATACTGTCCATACTGAGGAAGAACCCGTAACTGCAAGAATAGCGTCTATTTACTACAATTCAAAACAACCGCATATCACGATGATGCCGGTCCGCTGTTAAGCAATTCTAATTTTTCAGCTAGTGACAAAGCAGTGCGGCTAAGCTATTCTGAAAGCGTAAAATGTCCGCGACCGAACAGACCATCGAACCCAAACCCGCCGCACGGCCCACAGCCCCGATCTTAAATCGTGCTCTCGACGCCATCAGCTCTGTGCGCGTCGGCGTGGTCACTCTGTGTATCCTTGTCGTCCTTTCGATGGCCGGGATGATCATCCTGCAGCAGAATGTGCAGGGATTTGACGCCTATTACGTCTCGCTGACACCGGCTGAGAGGATGGTATTCGGCGCCCTTGGGCTGTTTGATATCTACCACAGTTGGTATTTCAATTTCGCACTCCTGTTTCTTTCGCTAAACATCATTCTGGCCTCGATTGACAGGTTCCCTTCGGCTTGGAGCTATATTGCAAAGCCTAAGCTCAAGGCCACAACGGGCTGGCTGCTCGCTCGAAAGGATCACGAAACACTCGGCCTCAACATGGCCGCCGACAAAGCTGTCGAGAAGGTCGAGAGTCAGTTCAAAACGGCGGGGATGAAAACGACCGTCACACGCGAGGGCGATGCGACATACATTTTTGGCGAGAGTGGACGGATCAACAGGCTCGGTGCGTATATTGTTCACGTTTTTTTGCTCGTTTTGTTTCTGGGTCATTTCGTGGCCTTGTCAACCGGCTTTGATGCTGATGTCAGGATGATACCGGGATCGAAGACCGATCAGATCGAGATGATCGAATTCGATCTGGACAAGAAGGAAAAGTTCAGCGTCAAACTTCCCTTTACAATGGAGTGCACCGATATACAGCAGCGGCTCATCGATGAGCGCGTCGGCATCGACGTCAACAACACGCTCGACTGGCGCACTCAGATGAAGATCAGCGATCCGGCGTATGGCGACTTTCTCGCGGATGTAAGCCTAAACGCACCGGTTACGTATCGCGGATATAGGTTCTTTCAGGCCCAGACGATACCGATCGGCCACGCCCGCGTGATCACGTTGGAACTGACGCCGCAGAATGGCGGCGACATCCAGCGGGTGACGATCAATCGCAATGGGAATACGACGCTTGCCGACGGGACGACGGTCGAGTTTACCGATTTTATGCCCGATTTTACGATGGGCAGCGACGGCAACCCTGACACGCGCAGCGGCGATTATAACAATCCGGTTGCGATCTTGAATGTGACTCCGCCGGGCGGCGAGCGCCTCCGCGTGTTTGCATTTAATCAAAAGCTGCCCGACAACGCACCGGTCGCCGCAGCCAAGGCGGGCTACAAATGGCGCCTGACCGAATTTGAAAAATCCCCGATGGCCCACATCCTGTCGATCAAATACGACCCGTACAGCGCATCATTCATCGCGTGGTATATCGGCGGATTTGGACTGATAGGAGCCCTCGGATTCGTATTTTTCTTTACACACAAACGCGTATGGGCGCGAATTGAGGGAAAGGACGATAACACCAGCGAGGTTCTTTTGGCAGGTGAAGCGAATCGCAACCAATTCGGCTTTACGGATAAATTCAAGACGATCATTGAGGGTGTAAAGCCGGTTGACGAGGACAAGTAATTATGCAGGAACTGGACAGATTGGAAAACCGCGTGACCATCAGGTCACTGTTACCGGTGATCCTCGTGATCGTCGGCTCGTTTGCAATGCTGGCGATGCGCGTCCAGATGGGCGACCGATTCATCTCGGATGGCGCCCTGATGATGCTCGCACTGGCATGTTACATTCTCGCGGCATTATTTCAACTGACAAATCTCTACGCTCCGTCGGCGATGGCGGAAAAGATCGGCTACTTTGGCGCGGCACTCGGTGTCTTTTTCAATTTGTCGAGTTGGCTCGTGCGTTGGGACGCGGCATACGATCACGAGATCGCGATCATGCGTGAGAGCGGAAACATGGCGAGCCCGTGGGTCTTTAGGTATATTCCGTTTGCCAATTTGTATGATCTCAGCCTTGCATTTGCGTTTGGTGCGGGCATAGCGACGCTGCTATTTGCACAACGGCGAAGTTTTAGAATACTCAGTGCGTTCACGCTGCCGCTTGCAGCATTGATCCTCGTGCTTGCGCGCTTTATCGGCGGTGAGTTTGTCGATCTGCCGCCGGTGCTCGATTCATACTGGCGACCGATACACGTAGGCGTCGCGAGCCTCAGCTACGGCGTCGCACTTGTCTGTTTTGGCGTCGCGGTGATCTATCTGCTCAAGGATCGCGTAAAGGTCGAGGCGATGGCTATCTGGTCGAGCATCTTTGCCATCGCTGTGATAGCGACGGTCAGCAAGTTCTCTGTATTTACGGAATTCGTCTATCGCGCAGGCCTGTTTGTGCCAAGCGAAGGAATGAAGAAGCCCTTTTCGGCGCCGTTCCGGCTTGAGATTCCGATGGCGGGCCCTGCTTTGGCTGTCGCAGGTCTGCTCCTTGTATCTGCGATAGTGGCTTTCCTTTTCTACCTTTATCAGAACAACGAAAAGGCCAAGTTTATCGGCCACTGGCTGCTGCGCGCGGGCCTCGTCGCTCAGATCGTATCGCTGGCGATCCTCGTTGCGGGTATTCGCTCAAATGACAATGTTCCCGCTCGTCTAAAGGCACAACTCGCGGCCGACCCAAACCAGTATGTCGTGGCCGGAATGGCGATGGCCGAGACACAGGATCTGACCGTTCAGGAACTCCAGCAGATGACGCCGATGCAATACGAGCAAATGGCTCGCTCGTATATTCAGATGAGCGGCGACAAGATGTTTCTGAGCCTCAACACAAATCCTGTCGAGGTTGCCGCACTGATAACCGCGCTTGTCGCGACGCTCTTTGTCATCTTCTTCTCATTCCGCACCGAAAAGATCGTCGAACGCCTGCCGAGCCTCGATTCGCTCGACAGCCTGATGTACAAGACCGCGTGTCTTGCGTTCGCCGGCCTTGCGATGCTGCTCATCACCGGCGCGATCTGGGCGAACGAAAGCTGGGGCAGACCGTGGGGCTTTGACTCAAAAGAAACCGGTGCTCTCGTCGCCTGGCTCACCTACGCCGCCTTTCTCCACACCCGCATCGCCCGCGGCTGGAAAGGCCGCAGCTC
>JAGOWF010000104.1 GCA_018060305.1 Pyrinomonadaceae bacterium | reverse complement strand
CGGCCTGTCAAGTATGCGCTTCATCGCATGGAAGATATGCGGATGACAGGCAAACGACATCCGTATTCGTCGGATTACAAGATCGGCCTCGATGAGAACCTCAAGATCGTCGCATACGAAGCGTCGTTCTATCAAAACGCCGGTGCCGCCTGCGATCTCTCGCCGCCGGTGCTCGAACGCACGCTGTTTCATTGCACAAACTCGTATTACATTCCAAACGTCATCGCGACCGCGTATTGCTGCCGAACGAACTTGCCACCAAACACAGCCTTTCGCGGATTCGGCGGGCCGCAGGGAATGTTCGTCATCGAATGCGCGATCACCCACGCGGCCGAACAGCTCGGCGTAAGCGCGGCGGAAATTCAACGGCGCAATCTACTCATCGACGGCGACGAATTCCCTTATGGCCAACGGGCGGAGAGCGAGGCCGAAACGTCGTGGATACAGGCCGACGACAAGTACGACTTCGCAGCTCTGCAGCGAGAAGCTGAGGCATTTAACGCGTCGTCAACTTACTTCAGGAAGGGCGTTGCAGCGATGCCCGTATGCTTCGGCATCTCGTTCACTAAGACGCCGATGAATCAGGCGCGCTCGCTCGTTCATGTTTACACCGATGGCTCGGTCGCCGTATCGACCGGTGCGGTCGAAATGGGACAGGGCGTGAATACAAAGATGGCGCAGGTTGCTGCTCGGATGTTTGGCCTTGAGATAGACGCGGTGAAAGTCCACACGACCAACACGCTGCGCATCGCTAACACGTCACCGACCGCGGCCTCGGCCGCCGCCGACCTTAACGGCAAAGCTACACAGCTTGCTTGCGAAACGATCCGCGATCGACTATTTGAGGTGGCAAAAGACCTGGTTGAAACAGAAAGTATCAAAGACTTGTCGCTTGCAGATGGCTTTGTTTGCCGAAACGGCGACAAGACGTCATTAGCGTGGCAATCGCTCATAATGGAAGCCTATCTGCAACGCGTAAACCTAAGCGAACACAGCCATTATGCAACGCCCGGCATTGGATTTGACTGGGCGACGGCGAAGGGGCATCCGTTCGCTTATCACGTTTACGGAACGGCATTTGTGGGGGTGACGGTCGATTGCCTTCGCGGTCGATATGAGGTCGATTATGTGAGATGCTGTCACGATTTCGGCTCGTCGATGAACACGGCTGTAGATCTCGGCCAGATCGAGGGCGGCATCGTCCAGGGCCTTGGCTGGATGACGATGGAAGAGGTCGTTTACGACGCCTACGGCCGTCTGCGGTCGAACGCCTTGTCGACCTACAAAGTGCCCGACATCTACAGTGTCCCAAAAGAGATTGCGGTCGAACCGCTAGCGACCGACCGATCGAACCTCGCCATCTTCAACTCAAAAGCTGTCGGTGAGCCGCCGCTGATGTACGGAATTGGCGCCTATTTCGCCATCCGCAACGCAGTCAAAGCTTTTACGGATTGCTCGCCCGAATTCGACTTGCCGGTCACGCCGGAGAAGGTGTTGATGAATCTCTACCGAATCGACGAAAAATAGCCTCAGATCACCCGACAGTCGCCTCGCCCTGCACGGCCTTGAGTCGGCCGGGATACATCGGGAACTTTGCCGTCAGTTCGGTGACTTCGCGACGGACGCGCACCTTGACATCATCAGATTCGGGATCGTGAATAACCGCGGCGATCATCGCTCCGATCTCACGCATCTCGTCCTCTTTCATTCCACGCGTCGTAAGGGCCGGCGTGCCGAGACGTATGCCGGAGGCGACAAACGGCTTTTGCGTATCAAAGGGAATGGTATTCTTGTTCACGGTGATGTGAACCTCGTCGAGAGCCTTCTCTGCTGCCTTGCCCGTTATGCCCTTGCCGTCCATAAAGACGTCGACCATCATCAAATGATTGTCTGTTCCGCCCGAAACGATGCGGAGTCCCGCCTCGCTGAGCGTCGAGGCGAGTGACTGTGCATTTGCGATGACCTGCTTTTGATAGGTTTTGAATTCGGGCTTAAGCGCCTCGCCAAACGCAACCGCTTTTGCCGCAATAATATGCACGAGCGGGCCGCCCTGCACACCGGGAAATACGCGTTTGTTAAGGTCGGCAGCAAACTCCTCCTTGCACATTGCCATCCCGCCACGTGGCCCACGCAGCGTCTTGTGCGTCGTCGTCGTGACAAATTCACAATGCGGCACCGGCGATGGATGCAGACCGGTGGCGACCAGCCCTGCGATATGGGCGATGTCAGCCATCACCTTTGCCCCGACCGAGCGGGCGATCTCGCCGATCCGTGCAAAATCAATCGTCCGCGAATACGCCGAAGCGCCGCAGATCAGCAGCTTCGGCCGCGATTCTTTAGCGATCCTTTGCAGCTCGTCGTAATCGATCTGCTCGGTATCTTTGTTGACGCCGTAATCCGTGACCTTATAATTGATCCCTGAGAAATTCAGCGGATGACCATGCGTCAAATGTCCGCCGTGGCTCAGGTTCATCCCCAATATCGTATCGCCGTGCTCGAGTGCGGTCAGCAGCACCGACATATTTGCCTGTGCTCCGCTGTGCGGCTGGACATTCGCGTGATCGCAGCCAAAAAGCTCTTTTGCGCGGTCGATCGCCGCCTGCTCGACGACATCCGCAAACTCGCACCCGCCGTAATAGCGTTTGCCAGGATATCCCTCGGCGTACTTGTTAGTAAACACCGTCCCCATCGTCTGCAGCACAGCCTCCGACACAAAATTCTCCGATGCGATCAGCTCAAGGCCGTTGGTCTGGCGCCGGACTTCACTATCAATGGCGTCGGAAATTAGCGGATCGACCGAAGCCAGGTCTGAACCAAAGAAGTTAGTCATTTTTCCCCCTCATCATTTTGACAAAATCAGCGCCGTATAATTCTTGAATTACGAACCATTTTCTCTCTTCAACACTCAGTCCTGTCGGTGCCCGTTCAAGGACCGCCTGCTTGGCGAGGGCGAATAGTTCGCCGCACCGTCGAAAGCGCTCAGCTTCCGACAGGCCCATCCAGTACGAGTGCTGGCGTAGTTTCACTTCTTTGCTTGTGTCGTCCATTCCTTGAATGCCTCCCAAACTTCGTGAAGCCCTTCTTCGTCCGTCCGGCTACTTATCTCAGCATCGGTTACACCCGATTCCAGGAGCCTTTGGACATCCCGAAACTGAAGCTCGGAGTGCGAATCCTTCGCCCATCGTAACTTGGATATTATAAGGTCGTTCTTCCGGATTGCCCAAAATTCGACACCACCGAGGCTCGCCAAGCGCCGCCTTTCGAACTTTTCGCGTTCAAACCTGTCCGATTTTCTCGGGATACAGTCGATCTTGATGCCGGTCCTATTGCTTAACATGTTGAACATCAACCCATGCTCGCGGGAGCGTTCGACCGACTCGGAACTGACGTAGTAGTCCTGTTCAAACTTGGCGGTAAATCGATCTGCATCGATCCCTGCGACCTCGATAACGATGTCGATATCAAGTGTCGTACGCGCTATCGCGTAGGTACTCATCGCAAACGAACCTGTTACCATGTACGCGACGCCAAGCTCGTCCAGCCGCCGGATCACATCACTGAGTGTAGATAACATCTCATTGGCTTCGATCATTGTGGTTCTCCGATCATCGCCTGAAATTCATTCTCCGTCAGTACGTTCACGCCCAAACTCTCCGCCTTCGTCAATTTCGATCCGGCATCATCGCCGGCAACGACATAGTCCGTCTTCTTGCTGACCGACGACGACACGCGGCCGCCGCGGTCTTCGATCAGTTTGGCGGCTTCGTCGCGGGTGTAGTTTTCGAGCTTGCCGGTGAGGACGAATGTCTTGCCGACAAAGCGTTCGTCGAGAGCGGCGGTCAAGGCGGCGTCCATTTCGAGCGTTACCCCCGCGGCCCGAAGGCGCTCGATAATTTCGCGGTTGCGCTCGTCGGCGAACCATTCGGTCACGCTGTGCGCGACGGTCATTCCGATCTCATGGATCGCAGCGATCTGATCGATCGAGGCGGCAGCGAGATTGTCGATCGAACGGAAGTGGCTGGCCAATAGCTTAGCCGTGCGTTCGCCGACGTGCCTGATATCGATGCCAAACAGAAGACGCTGCAATCCGCGTGTTTTGCTTGCCTCGATCTGAGCGATCAATTTCGCAGCGGACTTTTCGCCCTTGCGTTCGAGATTTGAGATGTCGGTGGACGTTAGTTCGTAGAGATCGGCAACGGTTCTGACCTTAAACTTCTCGCCGTCCCGCTCGACGCCATCGCTCACAAGCGTTTCGATCAGCACGTCGCCAAGGCCCTCGATGTCCATCGCCTTTCGCGAGGAATAATATGCGATGCGGCCCTTGATCTTGGCCGGGCAATTGGGATTCGCACATCGGCGAACCACCTCGCCGTCGGGCCTGACAGCGGGCGAACCGCAAACTGGGCATATATTTGGAAACGCGAAGCTTCTCTCGTCTCCGGTGCGCTTTTCTTTAAGGACGCCGAGCACCTGCGGGATGATCTCGCCGCTTTTCTCGATCTCGACGGTGTCGCCGATCATCAGGTCAAGCCGCTTGATCTCATCTTCGTTGTGCAAGCTCGCACGAGCGACCGTGGTCCCTGCAAGCAGTGTCGGCTCCAAGGTCGCGATCGGCGTCAGTGCCCCGGTGCGGCCAACGCTTACGAGGATATCGAGCAGCTTGGTATAAGCCTTTCGGGCCGGATACTTGTAGGCGATGGCCCAACGCGGGGCTTTGCTCGTTGCCCCGAACTCGTCCTGTAATGCCGTCGAATTTACCTTTACGACCACGCCGTCGATCTCGTAATCGAGCGTGTCGCGGTGCGTTTCCATGTCGTTGATAAATGCGACAAGTTCATCTAAATCACGGCATAATCGACGATTTGGGTTGACATTAAACCCGTTCGAGGCGCACCATTCAAACACTTCAGCATGGGTCGCAAACATCTTCGATGTCCCCTTAAATGCGTCATAAGGGAATATATCGAGGCGACGCGACGCGACGATCTGAGAATCGAGCATCCGCAGTGTGCCCGAAGCACAGTTGCGTGGATTTGCGAACGTCTTCTCGCCCTGCATATCAAGCTCGGCATTGATCCTGGCAAACTGCGATCTCGACAGATACGCTTCGCCCCGAACCTCTGCGTCCGGCGGCGAGTCTTTCTTCAACCGCAGAGGCACCGATCTGATCGTCTTAACGTTTTGCGTAACCTCATCGCCCGTCGTCCCGTCGCCTCGTGTTGCTCCGGTGACCAGAATGCCGTTCTCGTAATGCAGCGAAACCGACAGGCCGTCGATCTTTAGCTCGGCAAAATATTCTAGTTTGCGTCCCTCGGCCAGCCGTTCGCATCGTTCGGTAAACGCCTTTAGATCGTCGAGACTGTAGCTGTTGTCTAGCGACATCAGCGGCACAGAATGCCTAAACGGCCGCAGGCTGTCAGCCTTGCCGGCGACCCGCTGCGTCGGGCTGTCGGGCGTTACAAGCTCAGGATGCTCGGCCTCAAGCACCTTTAGCCTTTCGAGTAATTGATCGAACTCAAAATCCGAGATCTCCGGCTCGGCCTCCTGATAATACAGGTCATTGTGCCGCTCGATATCAGCCCTAAGCTTTGTTACTTCTTTCTCGACGCTAGCTGACATAACTGGCGCCCTCCCTCACGGTCGGGCTACGGACACGATCCCATGAACTCAGCGATGAGTCGGTGAAAATGATGCGTCCCTTGTTCGCGCGTTGGCGAGTACCGCCCATGCGTATAGAATCGCGACCTTATGCCGCGTTGAACACTTTCGACGACGGCTTCGTCCTCTAATTCTACCGAATCGAGGTCGGCTCCCGCACCTTCATTCACAAGCGATTCATCTCCGACATAGGTTAGAAACTCGATGACCGTTTTTGACGGCGTCACCGGGTGGACCACATTGACCGAGATGCCCCATGGATAGAAATTGAACATCAGATTTGGGAAGACGAATAGGTAACGCGCCGCGATGGTGCCGGAGTCGTCATGACCTGTCTGCAAACTCGAATAGCGGAACGTCTCGGTCGTATAGGCGCCGTAGTCGACGATCTCGTTGAGGCTTTTGTGGACGTATGGAATGTGAAAACCTTCGAGGTAATTTTCGCAATACAACGCCCAGTGGGCATCGATCTCATACAAACGCGTATCGGTCAGGGTCAGGCCGTCGTTCTGGTTGTCGGCAAATTGTTCGGCGACGTCGCCGACAAACTCGTCAAACGGCACAACAGGGTCAAGCGACGCGAACATAAAATCTTGCCGTATTGCGAAGGGCACCTTTTTCAAATTGTCGCTCTCAGACGGAAAGCCCTCAACGCCGTCAAACTCTGGCATCGACAGAAATTTGCCGTCAAGCGAGAAGCGCCGCCCGTGATAGCCGCAGCGGATCAGGCTGGCCTCGCGCGGCTTCTCAACTAGTATCTTGCCGCGATGAGTGCATACATTCGAGAGGCAGCGAATTTCGGTTTTGTCCCTTACAAGCAATACGGGCTCATCGAGCATTCCCGGCAAGATCGTCACTGGCTTGAGTCCGATGACTTCGTTCTCATGGCCGAGAAAGTGCCACGAACGCGCGAAGATCCGCTCCTTCGACAACTCAAAATACATCGGATCCGTATAGAACTCCGATGACAGCGTTCGAGCATTTTTTATATCGGGATCGATCTCGAAAATGGACATCATTACGATCTGTATAGTAAAAACGCGGGCCGCTCTTCGTCACGATAGAACCCGCGGCAGACAAAACCGAACCCGAAAGCCGTCAAAAATTCCTCCCTTATCCGGCTTTGCATGTCTAACGCGCGTTCAGGGTCTTCAGCCACCAAACCGGGCCAGTCGTTGATGATCTCAATATTTGCGACCGGCGGATGCGGTTCGCTGAATGTGTCACCTTTCGCGAGCGTCGCTACTTTCTCGCTCGCAATGTCCCACTCTGCGAACAAGCGGTCACTCGCGAAGCCCTTCCGGAATTCTGGGGCCGTCGCATAATCGATGCCGTAGAAATTCTCCCGAAATTCGCAGACGGTCGCACCGAGCTTTTCGAGGTTAAAGTACGCATTTCGAGCTTTTACGGGCTCGAATGTCCATTTAATATAATTGACGCCTGCTGCCATGGCTCGCTCCCGTTGGGCCCATTTCAACCGCGCTCCGATCCCATGGGATTGATACTCTGGCAGGATCGCCGTCATATGCGAATAAAAGGCCCGCTCGCCACGCAAAAAGGCCGGAACACTCAATGAAAAGCCTGCGAGACGGTTACCATCAAAGGCCCCGAGGGCAAATCCCCCCGCGTTCTTTGTTACTACAAAGTGGCGCACAGGTGATATCTCGGCCTCGGGCAAGGGGAAAACAACACGCTGCAGTTGAACGCATGCGGCCATTTCGTCCAACGTAGTGCATTCGCGTATCTCCAGATCAACAACCATTCTGCGGATGCTCAAAATGCTAACAGATAGCGTGGCCGAACGCTAAAAATAGGTCTTAACTTTAGCCCGGTGCATCTGATATCCTTGATACGAAGGCCATCTTCGGCCATATCGAGTCTTTCCGCGCTTACTGCCCAACATGACCCCGCAATCCGACCTTGAGGTTCAGGGAACAATCCTGACGCATCCGTTCGCCGAGCTTCTCGCCGAGATAGCGACGACCCGGCTCAACGGCAGCCTGCGCGTGTCGGACAAGGAAAAAAAATGCGTCGTGTATTTCAAATCAGGACGTGTGGCTTTTGCGGTCTCGAATGCGCGATCTTCGCGGCTTTTCGACATTCTTCTCCGACGAAATAGGCTTAAAACAGAAGATCTGAAACAGATCTCAAATTTTGCGAACGATCACGAACTTGCCGCCTATCTTGTAGAAAAGGGCTTTCTCAGCAAGGGCGAGACCGACCGGCTCTTTACCGAACAGATCGAGGCCATTCTCATCGATCTCATGACGTGGGTACGCGGTGACTGGACGTTTAGTTCGCTCGCCCGGATCCGCGATGGGCTTGCCTTCAATATTAACTCCCGGCGTCTGTTGATCGACTACGGTCGCTGTTTGCCAGAATCGACGTTTTTGGCACGTTTTCGCAGTTTTGACGAGGTCTTTGGCCGATCCGACGCGGCGGCCGAGGGATTTGAACTGACGGCTGAGGAATCATTCGTCCTCTGGTGCACCGATACGGGCAAACTTACCGCACGCAACATTGTTGACGTCTCTTCCTACTCCGAAGCGAAGGCTCTGCATTTGATCTACGTCCTATGGCTCGGCGGACTTCTCGAACGTCATGATTGGCAGCCGGCCCTTTCTCCCGAGGCGGTCGTCGCAATGCGAAATGCCAGGCTCGAACTGCGTCGCGAGGCAAAGCTTCCGGGAAGCCAAGAATCCGTCGTAACACCCGAACCACCTGTAGAAACAGATGCGCCCGGCCGGCCTGTTGCGGGCCCAGAGATCACGCTAACGGTGGACGAATATCTCGATCGTGTTGAGAATGCCGCAACGTATTATGACATCCTCAGTGTCGATCCCACATCTGAGGCGGCCGTGATCAAACGGTCGTATTTTGCACTGGCGAGGATGTTCCATCCCGATCGCTTCCATGCCGTTGGCGGCGAGACGTTTAGACGCGTCCAAGACGCTTTTACCGAGCTTGCCCAGGCACACGAAACGCTAAAGAGTGTCGAATCGCGCGAAATGTATGACTATCGAATGCGTAAAGAGATTGCAGCTCGTGAGAAATCAGGAGCGGATGGAACAATCGGCAACGCAAGCCTGCAGATCGAACAGGCTGCTGAGAGCTTCCAGGCCGGTTTCAATCTGCTGATGGACGGCAACCATGAGAATGCGCTGCCGTTGCTCGCCCGCGCTGCACACTAT
>JAGOWF010000103.1 GCA_018060305.1 Pyrinomonadaceae bacterium | reverse complement strand
TTAGTAACTGCCGGGCTTCAATTGCTCTTTCAACTCTATTTGGTTGAGCGTTTGGGGCGATCATCGGATACGCGTTCGGCAACCGCTGCCATTAAGTCGTGGCCGACTGACACGATCATCTTCGCCCGCGGCGGTGACGAGCGAACACAAGCTAGGATTCCAAGCCCGACGACCACGCGGGCCTCGCTTACCCGTCAACATTCCGCCAAACGCCATATCGAGAAACTTCGCCAACACTCTTCGCAACCAAGGCCGTCCATGTCATCTCTCATCGCTCGTAACAAGACGCCTAGAGATGACCACCCAAGTGAAAAGAAACCTAGAAAGTCAGACCTAAAAGCGTTGGTGTCTAAAGCGCTCCCTGTTGTAAAAAAGCCCTACGACTGGATAAAAGCCCTTGGCTCCAAGCTGAATTAGCAGATCGCTTTGACTAGCGCATCAGGTCGATACGGCCCGTAGCGGCTTTTTTTGCGCGCTGATGCGTCAGTAATGTAAGCCAACTAACATTGCCGGCATTGTCTGTTCGCTACTCTGGAGTCCTTGAGAAACCGGAGGAACAAATCTATGAAACACCTATTGATCAGCTTTTCGATACTGATCGCAACTTCGTTTGCCTTGATCGGCTGCGGCAGTTCGGCGCCCAATATCAATAAGAATCGAATGGCGAATACGGTCGCCAATACGGTCGCAAATGCAGCGGCGAATGCCGCAAAAACAGTTGCAAATTCCGTTAGCAGCGCGACGACGCCAAGTCCTGCAGATTTTGCTGAAATGGCGGCACGCGGCGGACTGGCCGAGGTCGAGATCGGTCGCCTGGCTGCAACAAAAGCAAAAGATCCCGAGATCAAGAAATTTGCGCAAATGATGGTTAGTGACCATTCAAAAGTAAATGCCGAGCTGAAAACACTGGCATCGGCTAAGAAGTGGACGCTGCCCACTGATATGGGTTCGCACAAGGACACGCTTGATAAGTTAAAGGCGCAGTCTGGTGACGATTTTGACGCGGCCTATGTCGAAATGATGGTCGATGACCACGAGACCGATGTCAGCGCATTTCAGAAGCAGGCCGATAATTCGACCGATCCTGAGTTAAAAGCGTTTGCTGCGAAGACTTTGCCGACGCTGAAGAAACACCTTGAGTCGATAAAGGCGATCCAGGCAAAGATGAAATGACCGGATCGTTAAGAGGAACCTAAATGACCAGAGTAACTGTGGATGAGTTAAGAGAAATGTTGAGGAACGGCGACGATGTGACGATCGTTGATTCGCGTTCTGACGACGCATGGAGCGCGTCTGACATTAAGGCACGCGGGGCAATACGCGTACCGCCGGACGACGCTGAGAACCATATTGCCGACATTAGGCGAGACAGTTATGTGGTGGCCTACTGCACCTGACCAAATGAGCATTCCAGCGCCCGTGTGGCGCAGGTTTTGCGGGATCATGGCTTTGACGAGGCACATCCGCTGGAAGGCGGATTTGACGAGTGGCAAGCAGCAGGACTGCCGGTCGAGCACAAGTGAGGTGGCCAGCACCTAGTTCTAAATTTACGGAGGTTACAGAAACCATGGAAAACATTCAAAAACCAGATCAATGCGTGCATCCGGGCTGCGACTGCCCACGGACACCCGTCTCGGACTATTGCAGCGACTATTGCCGGGATGCCGGCGAGGGTGGAATGGATAATAAATGCACTTGCGGGCATCCGGAGTGTCAATAGGTCCTGCCATCGATGGCAGACCAACGGGAGGTGAATGTAAATGATGCAGGTAAAGGAGATAATGACGTCGAATCCGGCATGCTGTACGCCAAATGACCCGATACAGCGGGCGGCCAAGCTAATGATCGAAAACGACTGTGGCGAGATCCCGGTGGTTCAAACGCTTGATCTGTGCCAACCGATCGGTGTGATCACTGATCGCGATATCGTCTGTCGCACTGTGGGCAGAGGGCTTGATCCGCTGAACATGACGGTTAGCGAATGCATGAGCACACCGCTCGTGTTCGTCGGGCCGGAGGACGGCCTCGATAATTGTTACCGGCTTATGGAAGAGAATCAGGTGCGGCGGTTGCCCGTCGTCGGGGCGGATGGCTCGTGCATCGGGATCGTCGCCTTAGCCGATATCGCTCTCAGGGCGTCAAAGGCGGACTCTGGCGAGGTGCTGCAGGATGTGTCGATCGCAACCGGCTCGGCTTCGAGCGTGATCTGACGAATCAACTTATATCAAGAAAACGGAGGCAGACATGGAACAAAGATATTCACGCGATAGATACGGCCGCAGGCGCACTCAGCGTGAGCGGCATAGCAATGATGAGCCAGGCTACCGATACCAAGCTCAAAGACCGAGGTCAGCGGGCGGTGACGAACGATTTTTCGGAGGCGGCCTCTCGTATGGCGAAGGCCTGCAGTCGCCCGACTCGCAAGGCACATACGAGGAATTGTGGCATAGCCGCGGCGCTGCGAATGAAGGCAGCGAGCGGATGCGGGACGACCGCGGATACCGCAGGGATGACGGCTATCGCAGCCGGCCCTATTATTCGGGCCACGGCTCGTCTGCGATGTCCTATTACGCTGACGATACCGACTATCCGGACTCGGAACGAGGGTTTTTGACCGATCGCGAACGACGAGGCGAACGCGGTTGGTGGAACCGGACAACCGACGAGGTGGCGTCGTGGTTCGGCGACGAAGAGGCAGAGAGCCGACGGGAAATGGATCATCGACGGGCGGACAGCTATCGTGGCCACGGCCCGAAAGGCTATGTAAGGTCCGATGAACGGATAACCGAGGACATCAACGATCGATTGTCTTATGACGCTTATCTCGACGCATCAAATATCGAAGTCGCGGTAACGAACGGAGACGTAACCCTGAGCGGAACCGTCCACAGCCGCCAACAGAAGCGGCTGGCTGAGGATGTCGCCGAGGACGTCTCCGGCGTCCGAAACGTCGAGAATCGGCTTCGTGCCGATCGTTCCGGGGCGCAATTCTCCGCGGCAACACACTACGGCGGAGGAGCTTCTGAATTTGAGGCTACACAGAGCAAAAGCACTTCCGCGTGAGCGATGGATCAAAAACTGACGACGGTCGGACGGTATCTTGAGCTATATTGAACAAATGCGAATCAATCGAGCAGCCGTCCTCCTTATGTTATTTTTGGGGTCTCTCGCGATAGCCTGTAAGCCGCCCGGCAACGCCGAAAGTGTTGTAGCAACATCTATCGACGGCGTTCAATTCCGCGTCGAGGTCGTCGCGGGCGGCCTTGAAGTGCCCTGGGGCTTCGCGTGGCTGCCAACGGGCGAAATGCTGGTAACGGAGCGGCCGGGACGCGTGCGGATCATCGAGAAGGGCAAACTGCGCGCCGAGCCGGTATTTACCGTGCCTGATGTTGAGCCGTCGAGCGAGAGTGGCCTCATGGACATCTCAATGCATCCCGATTTTGCCCGCAACAGTTTTGTCTATCTCGCTTACGCATATAACAAGGACGGCAAGCGGATCAAAGTGATGCGTTACAAATATGCGGGCGGCCTGCTGACTGAGCCAAAGGTCATTATCGAGGACATTCCCGGGGCCCCGAATCATGCCGGCATGCGTGCTCGCATTGGCCTCGACAAGAAGCTTTACATTACTACCGGCGATGCAACGGACTGGAACGCCGCGCAGAAACTGGATTCGCTCGCTGGCAAAACGCTCAGGCTCAACGACGACGGCACCGTTCCGCAGGACAATCCGTTCGTCAAACGTGAAGGTGCGCGGCCTGAGATCTGGAGCTACGGCCACCGAAATGCTCAGGGGCTGGCATGGCAGCCGGGCAGCGGTGTGATGTTCCAGACCGAGCACGGCCCGAGCACGTTCGAGGGCAAAGGCTCGGGCGGCGATGAGGTGAATATCGTCGAACGCGGCGCCAACCTCGGCTGGCCCGAGATACACCACAACGAGACGCAGGCCGGCATGGTTTCACCGCTGCTTGAATATTCACCGGCCTGTGCCCCAGCAAGCGGTGCTTTTTACAACGGCTCGCAGTTCCCGATCTTTAAGGGAAATTTCTTTTTCGGCTGCCTTCGCGGAACGCGCGTCATTCGCGTGATCCTCGACGGGCGTAAGGTTGTCCGACAAGAAGACCTGCTTGCGGGCACTTTCGGCCGCATACGCGAGGTCGCCGAGGGGCCCGACGGCTACATCTATTTCTCTACCTCAAATCGCGATGGACGAGGGACGGCAGCAAAGGACGACGATCGGATCATGCGATTGATCCCAGAGCCTCGGCGGGCGCAAGATTAGGTCTTCTCTTTTCCTTTGAGATGTTTCGTCGTGTGTTCGGTCACGGACGAAAATAGATTGCGGGCTGGCGTGGCGGGCAATCGCAGATCGCTCACGTCGCTATCCAGCATGCGCTGAGCGTCTGCGTCGGACGATCCATCGCGGGCGTCTTGTCGCGGAACGGTGAGAAATATTCCGTTCAGAATAAAGCCAAGGCCGATAAAGAACGCGACGAGGCCCAATCCCGCCAGAAATAGCAGGTCCTCCTCACCCTTCGCCATACTCACAACCGACATCGCGACAGCGGCGCCGAGACCGATCGACGCCAAAATCGTCCCGACACGCATGCGCCTGAGACGCCTTTCGGTCGGCGATTCGAGGAACTTCTCGATCTGTGGCAAGACCTCTTCGGTGACGGTTGACAGTTCGGCGGCTGTGCGTATCTCACGGATGCGTGCGGCGACGGCGGCCCCGATCTCGGCCCGGGCCGTGACTGCCGAAGCAGTTATCTGATCCGGTGACTCGAGAGCAGTGCGGACCGATCGCAGGTCAGCCCCGCACGAACGGCAAAACTGGTTTGCTGAGAGATCATCAATTCCGCAGCTTGGACAGAACATAACCCGTTTCTAACACAATCAACGAACAACGCCCATGCATTGTTCGGTTTCGACCAGCTTATGAATTACCTCCGTCTTCAGACGGAGGTTAAGGCTATAACAAAGATCTCGGCTTTAGCCGAATTCGGCTGTGATCAACGATCATCATCTGAGAACCGCTCAAACCGATACTTTCGCAGCATCTGCTCAAACTCATCCTTGAACGGCTTGTGCCGATGGTGCTCTTCCGGATCCCGAATATAGTCGCGTGTTTTGTCGAGGATCGATTCGCCGACGCCGACCGCAAAGTACTCGTGCTGCCACCGAAACTTGCCCGGACATAGTCTGTTTTGATTTATCCAATGCGAAGACTCACCCTTCAACAACTTTGCGATGTTTGAGATCGTCTGATCGGTTCCAAGCGATATGAGGCAATGAACGTGCTCAAGATAGCCGTTAATGTAGTCCAGAAAAATTCCTTTCGACCTCGCGTACTCACGAATGTGCTGAAATACCATCTGCCGAATACTCTCGGTGAGCATGGGTTCACGGTTCTTGGTAGTCCAGACGAAGTGTATCCAAACTTTCACATGCGGCATGGCTTGATTCGGCTAAAGCCGGAATTTATCAGGGCATCTTACCCTCCGTCTGAAGACGGAGGCAATTCATAAAAGTTTAACTTTGAGCTACTCGCCATCCAGCAACACCTTCGCCTCGGCAAGTTCGGCTTGATGTTTTTCGGACACGACCGGATAGTGCAGATCGAGCGATTCGAGTTTTTGAACGATCACTTCAGACACGGCGAGGCGTGTGAACCATTTCTTATCTGCCGGGATGATATGCCACGGTGCGTGGTCGGTCGATGTCGCCTGCATCGCTTCGGTGTAGGCGTGCATATAGTCATCCCAATGGCCTCGTTCCTTTACGTCGCCCATTGAGAACTTCCAGTTCTTATCCGGCTCGGCGATGCGGTCGAGGAATCGCTGCTTTTGCTCATCCTTTGAGACGTGCAAAAAGAACTTGAGTATGTGCATGCCGTTCTCAGCCAAATGCTGCTCCCAGTCGCGAATGTGGTCAAAGCGCTTCTCCCAAAAATTCGGCGCATCTTGAACCTCCGGCGGCAGCCGCTGGCCGCCGAGATATTCGGGGTGAACCCGCACGACTAATACTTCCTCGTAGTGCGACCGATTAAAGATACCGATCATTCCCTTGGCCGGAACCGCCTTTTGACAACGCCAGAGAAAATCGTGATCGAGCTCCTCAGCCGATGGCTGTTTGAACGAGACGATGTGACAGCCCTGCGGGTTCACGCCCGACATTACGTGCTCGATCGCGCCGTCCTTGCCGGCCGCGTCCATCGCCTGGAATACGATCAGTACCGAATATATATCCTGTGCATATAGCACGTCCTGCAGCTCACGCAGCCGCTTGACGTTTTTCGCAAGGTCTTTTACCGCCGCGTCTTTGTCTGAATAATCGCCGGTGAAATCTGTCGGGTGATCGGCCAGATCGACCTTCGAACCCTCACTAATTCGAAATCTCTCAATTTCCATATATATCGACCTTTTCAATTCGGAATAAGTGATAACTTATCACTAGCGTTGCGTTAAGAAAATCTATAGTTCTTTGAAAACATAGTTAGATAAAGGGTTAAGCATTGTTTTGATGTTAAACGATTTGAAATGAGAATGGCTTTTTCGGCATAGACTGGCCTTCATATGAATGAAGGGAAGTACGTTTTTTCTCAGATCATTTCGTTTATTGATCATAACGAGTTCAATCGGTGCGTCGAGCGTTATAAGGGCGAACGTCGGGCCAGGCATTTTAGCTGCTGGAAACAGTTTTTGTGCATGGCGTTCGGGCAGATGACGCATCGAGAGAGTTTGAGCGACACGGTGTTGTGTCTGAACTCGAACTCCTCGAAGCTGTATCACATGGGCATCGGTCGTGCGGTCACGAAGACCACGTTGTCGCGAGCCAACGAAACGAGAGACTGGCGGATATACGCCGACTTCGCACTTTCGCTGATAGACGAGGCGCGTCGTTTGTACGGTTCCGACAGCCAGCTTGAGATCGAACTCAAACATAATGTCTTTGCCATCGATTCGACGATCATCGACCTCTGCCTGAACGTTTACACATGGGCCCATTTCCGCAAGGCGAAAGCGGCCGTGAAGCTTCACGTGCAGCTCGATCTGAAGAACTCGATACCCTGTTTTATACATATAACTACAGGGAAAGTCCACGATCTGAACGTCCTCGACCTGATCGATTTCGAACCCGATGGGTTCTACATCATGGATCGCGGGTACAAAGACTTCAGGCGTCTCTACGACATTACTCTGAGAGGTGCGTTCTTTGTGACTCGTGCCCATCGCAACTTCGACTTTAGACGCGTCTATTCGCACAGCACCGACAAAGCCTCAGGCGTGCTTTGCGATCAGACGGTTCGCCTCGTCAGCTTTTATCCGTCGAGGCGTTATCCCGATCCCTTGAGAAGAATCAAGTTCCACGACCGAGAACACGATCGAATCCTGGTCTTTCTGACCAACAACTTCGATCTTAAAGCGTCCGAAATCGCTCAACTCTACAAACATCGTTGGCAGATCGAACTCTTCTTCAAATGGATAAAACAACATTTGAAAATCAAGTCCTTCTGGGGCTACAGTTCCAACGCCGTCAAAACCCAAATATGGATCGCCGTCGCCGTCTACACCATCGTCGCCATCGTCAAAAAGAAACTCGGTCTGCCCCTTTCGCTCTACGAAATTCTACAGATACTGAGTATCAACATTTTTGACAAAACACCGATAAATACGCTGTCTCAACATCCTTATCTACAAGTTTTCAAAGATCATGACGCTAACCAATTGACTTTATTCGACTTTTAACGCAACGCTAGTGATTCGTTATCAGTTATTTCGGAGGTGATTCCGTGAACATCAAGCTCCTCGCTGCGTTAACTTTCTTGGTCCTTCCTCTCCTCACGCTTGCCCAGCCGCGGCTCGTGCCAAACAAGATCACACTCAAGAGCGGCAAGTCATTTAGCCTCAATATTGCAGAGGGCTTTGAGATGATTCCCGCGATGGAAGGGCTCAAGCGCGTGCGCTTTTTTGCGAAAGCGCCCGACGGCCGCATTTTCGTCACGGATATGTATAACCTGACCGACAACAAACGCGGCACCGTTTACATACTCGACGGCTGGGACGCTGCCAGCGGCAAGTTCAGCAAGCTCATCCCATACATGAGCAACCTGCGAAATCCGAATAGCTGCCAGTTTTATCGCGACGCGAACGGGCAGGAATGGTTCTATCTGGCTGAGACGCACCAATTGACGCGGCGCAAGTTCACCCGTGGCGAAACAAAACCCACCGACATGCGGCCCGAGGTGCTCGCCAGGTTTCCCGATTACGGCCTCAGCTACAAATACGGCGGCTGGCACCTGACGCGCACCATTTCATTCTCGCCCGGCGGCAAACTCTACGTCTCGGTCGGCTCGTCATGCAACGCCTGCGTCGAAAAAGAAAAGGTCCGCGCGAGCATTGTCGAGATGAATCCGGACGGAACCGATCAGCGCGAACTCGCCCGCGGCCTTCGCAACGCCGTCGGTCTGCGCGCCATCGGCGATCATGTCTTTGCCACCAATCAGGGCTCCGACCACCTCGGCCTGCAAAAACCTGACGAGACCTTTTACGCGCTAAAGGACGGCGCCGATTACGGCTGGCCGTATTGCCACTCGTCAAACGGCAAGATCTTCCCTGATCCGAAATTCAAACGGCCGGGACAGTGCAAAGGTGTTCCGGCACCGTACGCCTATTTTCCCGCTCGGTCATCAGCACTCGGTTTCGACTATTTCGATGATGCCGATACGACCGAGGCGATCAAGGATGCCTTTCTCGTCGCGCTCCATGGCTCGACAAACAAGAGGATAGGCCACGGCTACAAGGTAGTGATAATGCGAAAAGGCGAGAAACTGCAGGATCTGATCACAGGCTTTCTGCAGC
>JAGOWF010000102.1 GCA_018060305.1 Pyrinomonadaceae bacterium | reverse complement strand
CTTCATCTCCCCACGCACCACTCGCTCCATTACCACTAACGACTCCCTCTCTTTTCTGCTCATTAAAATTGTCCCTCTCTCGCCCATCCATCACCCCCTTTGCGGGCTATCTTAGGCTTTTTCAAACCAGGACATTTCTAAAGAGTTCAAACTAGGACATTCTTACGGAGTTCTAACAAATCGTCGCTTTTCTTTGACAATTCGGAAGTTGCGCGCGTAAACTCAAGGTTTTCACTCATCGGGTGGATACTTGATGGAGAGCGATTATGCCGAAGAGAACGTTTCAACCAAACAACCGCCGCCGCGCAAAAAAGCACGGCTTCAGGGCGAGGATGGCGACCAAGAACGGACGCGCCGTGCTGGCCCGCAGACGCGCGAAGGGGCGCAAGCGATTGACGGTCGAGCACTATTAGGGCTGGATCTGCCGAAAGACGCTCGGATCCTGAAAAGGGCCGAGTTTCTTCGCGTTTACGAACAAGGAAAGCGCATCGAAGGCCGTTTTATGACGGTCTTTGTTTTGCCGTCAATACATGCCCGGCACCGCGTCGGCGTGACGGCGACAAAAAAGGCGATCGGCAAATCGCACGAACGCAATCGATGCAAGCGTCTGCTCAGGGAGAGCTTTAGGCTGAGCCGCGCGGAACTAGAGGCCGTCGAGCAGCGTTATGATTGGGTGCTGAACGCCCGCCGCCGCTTGCTGGACACAAAGCTCGACAAGCCGCTTGCCGAATTCAAACAGATCGTGAAGAGATTAGCCACAGAGAACACAGAGAAGACTGAGAATAGTTGAACCCTTTTTCTCAGTGTTCTCTGTGATCTCTGTGGCAATTATTTGATGAAGTTTTTGGTTATCGACATTTTGGGTGTTTACAAGGCGGCCGTCTCGCCGTTCCTGCCGCCTGCGTGCCGGTTTGAGCCGACGTGTTCGGAATATACGCATCAGGCGATCGAGAAGTACGGTGCGATCAATGGAATTTGGATGGGCCTCAGGCGGCTGCTCAGATGTCAGCCGTTCTGCGAGGGCGGTCACGATCCGGTCAAGTAATGGACAACAATAGTAAATCGGGCAATCAATCGCGCTTCCTGATCGCCGCCGTCCTGTCGATGGTGATCCTCTTCGGCTGGTCGTATCTTTTTGCACCCAAGACACCACCCGCGAACTCAAACTCGGACACAGCAGCAAACACCGCCGCGAACAGCAATTCAGCGCCGTCACCCTCAGTCCAGCCGACAGCGACGCCCCAACCCGACAATGCCGCGGTTACGCCCGATACGACGCCAAACCGAACGATCACGATCAAGTCGCCACTTTATGAGGTGACGCTCGATTCCAAAGGTGCGGTCGCGACGAGCTGGATCATTCTCAAGAACAAGTCGTCAAAGGGCGAGTACGCGGTTTATGCCGATGGCTCGACGGCGTCAAATCGGAAGCCGCTGCAACTGATCTCGCAAAAAGCGCTCGAGCAGAGCCCGCGAGAGGTCCCGTTCAGGCTGGTCACTAAGGACGCTAACCTGACCTCGATCGTCAATGAGCGGAACTACCAGGTGTCAGTTGCCGAGCCGGAAATAACGCTTTCCGGAGGCGAGGAACGCACGGTCGAATTTTCGCTGGTTGGCGATGACGGTGTCGAGATCAAAAAGTCGTTCGTTTTTCGTGCTGACAGCTACGTCGCCGATCTCGCCATTACCGCAAAACAGAACGGCCAGCCGATCCCCGAAACAAAACTTGCCATCGGTGCCAGCATCGGCGACCACGCGATCAATTATCATACGTTCTATCACACAGAATCTGAGGCCGTGGCTGCGGTTAACGGCGACATATCCAGGCATTTGGGCAACTACTCGTTCACTTATGAAGCAAACGGGCAGTCAAGCCTCAGCGATAAAGGGCCGATAGATTGGGTCGCGATGGGCGATGCGTATTTTGCGATGGCGGCCATCCCGGCATCTCCGGTGCAGGGCGCCGATTATCGCGCATCGAAATACGACGTCAAGATCGAGCCGGTTTACCATAGCATCTTTAGCTGGATCACACGCAGCCCGACAACGACCGAGACGCGGCATCTCGTAACGGCATTTATGCCGATCGCCGGCGACGGCGCCGTAACGAAAGTTTTTACCGGGCCTAAGGACTACTTCCTGCTTTCGGAACTTGGCGACGCGATAAAGCCGGCCGACGGGCGAACTGTCTCGATCGTCAACCTCATCAACTTCAGCAACTACTGGTGGCTGCGCTGGTTGACCAAGCCGCTCTCGATCCCGATCCTATATGCGCTGCATTACGTTAATGTCGTAACGCATAGCTACGGGCTCGCGATCATAGTCTTTACGTTCTTCTTCTATATGCTGCTGTTCCCGTTGAGGTGGAAGCAGTCAAAGTCTTTCAAAAAGGCGTCGAGCAACGCGCCGAAGATGAAGGAGATCCAGGACAAGATCAAGGACCTTCAAAAGAAGGGCATCCCCAACGACGACGCCCGCATGCGAGCTCTCCAGATGGAGCAGCTCAAGATGACCAAGGACGCTCTGCCTATCGGCGGGTGCCTGCCGATGCTGCTCCAGTTCCCGCTGCTGATCGCCTTTTACACCGCTATCACGATTGCCCTCGACGCACGCCAGGCGACGTTCCTTTGGCTTCCCGACCTATCGGCGGCCGATCCATGGCATATCCTCGAGTTTGGCTTTGCGATATCGATGATCCTGGCGATGAAGTTTACCCCGACAGCGGCCGCTGTCACGCCTGAGCAGCAGATGCAGCAGAAGATGATGACTTGGCTTATGCCGGCGATGATGTTGTGGGTGATGTGGACGGCTCCATCGGGCCTTTTGCTATACTGGTTTTTTGGCAACATCGTAAGTTTTGGACAGCAGATGGTCATCAACCGACTGAATATGCCTGCCACTGCACCAGGGACAGAGATCGTTGACAACGTGCCGACCAATGCAAAGCGGGTCAAGACAAATAAGAAATGAACGAAAATTGCGAAAAGGCTAAAGACTTTCTTGGCGGACTCGTGTCCGATCTCGGATTTGACCTTTCGGTGGCTGCTGACTGGACCGAAGAGGGCTGCCTACTCAACCTGAGCGGCGCGGACGCACACTTTGCCCTTGCTGAGAACGGCGAGCTGCTGGATGCATTCGAAGTTGTCCTCTTCCAGGTCTATGGCCGCGAGCTCGACCGCGAGCACCGTTTCGTCGTCGATGCCGAGGGATTTAGACAGACGCGAAAAGCGGAATTGCACGCAATGGCCCGCTTCGCCGCGGATCAGGTCCGCAAGAGTGGCCGTCCCTTCACGTTTGGTGTTCTTAACTCGACGGAACGCCGGATCATACATCTAACGCTCCAGAAAGAAGACGACCTATTGACCGAATCAGTCGGTGACGGCCGCGATCGACGCTTGCAGGTCAGGCTGCACTAAGATATCGGCCATCGAGAACGCAAACGGCTATCGAGGATCAGCTATCCTCTGTGCCCTCTGTGTTCTTTGTGGTGAAATACTCGTATGCCCGATACGATCGTAGCGCTTGCAACTCCCACAGGCCGCAGCGGCATTGGCGTAATTCGCCTGAGCGGTGACGACGCGTTGAGGATCGCAGGAACGCTGGTTCTCGATGCTGAATTCGATCCGCAGCCACGGCGGGCACATTTGATTGGAATTCACGATCCAATAACGGGCGAGGCGATTGATGAGGCGATTATCACCTCGTTCAGGGCGCCGCATTCGTTTACCGGCGAGGACGTGATCGAGATGAGTTGTCACGGCTCGCCTGTCGTGTTGCGGCGGGTCATCGACATTTGTTTGGCCGAGAATGCGCGATTGGCCGGTCCGGGCGAATTCAGTCTGCGCGCTCTGGGAAACGGGCGTATGGACCTTGCCGAGGCTGAGGCGATCCGCGACCTGATCGACGCACAGACCACGGCGGTAGCACGACAGGCGGTCAGGCAGATGCGCGGCGAGATGTCCGCGACGCTGCAACCGATCAAGGATGACCTTCTGGATGTCATCGTTGTGCTCGAATCGGCACTTGAGTTTGTCGAGGACGATCTGCCTGATCTTCAGATTGAAAGTCTGAAAGAGCGTCTGCGGCTCATTACGGCCTCGGTCGGTAGGATCGCCGACACCTACAAAGCCGGACACCTCATCCGCGACGGGCTCCGGGTAGCTATTGTTGGTCGGCCGAATGTTGGTAAGTCAAGTCTTTTCAATGCGTTACTTGGCACTGACCGAGCTATTGTCACCAATATTGCCGGTACGACTCGCGATCAACTGCACGAACGATTGGTCATAGACAACATCCCGATCTCGCTGATCGATACCGCCGGGCTTCGAGATACTCTCGACACCGTCGAGAGTATCGGAGTCGAGCGGGCAAAGGCGGCCCTCGCGGATGCCGATCTCGTTATGGTAATGCTCGATGTCAGTGAGGATCTGACCGCTGACGATCGTGACGTGCTTGATTCTGTAACAGATATCGAACATTTGATCGTTCTGAACAAGATCGATAAGGTGGATGTCGCGACCGTTAGCGGGGTTGTTGAGGATGTGGCTGGCCACCGCATCGCAGCGATATCGGCAAAGACCGGTGACGGTTTGGACGAACTAAAGGTTGCGATCACGCAGCCGTTCGGGAGAGATACTTCGGGAGCCGGCTTCCTCGTTACCGATGCCCGACATCATGACCTGTTGCAGCGGACCACGACGGAAATCGAAAGCTCGATCGCTCAACTCGACGCCAAACTGAGCGAAGAGATCGTCCTCATCGGTCTTCACAATGCACTAAGGTATCTTGGCGAGATCACCGGCGAAACAACGACTGAAGATATGCTAACTCGAATCTTTTCAACGTTTTGCATCGGGAAATAGGACTGCCTAACATGCGAAACATTCCCCGCATATCTTCCGTATCCGTTATGTCCACGAAGTGATCATTTCGCCGATGCGTATCAGGAGGCTCGCTTGTAGCATGAGATCAACCTTGACCCAAAAGGTCATTACACTCTTTCTTTCTTGTATGTCAACGGCGATGCTCGCCGTCGGTCAACCACCCGCTCCGGCGCCGGTCGAAGCAACAGCCGTCGTGGCCTATAAGCGAATCGAGGCAATGATCCCAATGCGTGACGGCGTCAAACTCTTCACCGTCATCATGACACCGGAGACGCAACCGGAAGACTATCCGATCATGCTGGTGCGAACGCCTTACGGTGTCGCCGGCTGGAATTCAACCCGTGTCAATGGAGCCGAGGCGGAGCTTGTGACGGACGGATATATCTTTGTTTATCAGGACATTCGCGGACGCGAGGATAGCGAAGGGGGTTTTGAAATGCTTCGACCGCCGCGAGACAAACGCGACCCGAAGTCTATCGACGAGAGCACGGACACATACGACACTATCGACTGGCTGCTAAAGAATGTTCCCAGGAACAACGGCCGCGTCGGTATCAAAGGCGTTAGTTATCCCGGCTGGCTCGCCGCAGTCGCGCTCCTCGATCCGCATCCGGCCCTGAAAGCATCGTCTCCGCAGGCTCCGGTCACCGACCTCTGGATGGGCGATGATTTTATGCATAACGGAGCATTCAGGCAAACCTACGCGCACGAATGGGCTGTGCCACTCGAAAGCGCAAAGAAGGGCGGCAACGTCGCATTCGATGATCCCGATATGTTTCAGTGGTATCTGCCACTCGGAAAAATGCAGGCGTTCGCACCGGAGCTTGCAAAAAAGTCACATTCCTGGAAGGCCTTCCTTGACCATCCGACTTGGGATAGCTACTGGCAGGCGCGCGCGACGAATCTTTACCTCCGAGATACAAGCGTCCCGACGCTGATCGTCGGCGGTTGGTGGGACCAGGAAGATATGTACGGTCCGCTCGCGATGTATAGATCGCTGGAGAAAACCGACCAAGATAACCAGGTGTTTCTCGTGATGGGCCCGTGGAACCACGGTGGTTGGGGCGGGCTCGGTCGCCGACTCGGTGCTATCGATTTTGGCAGCGATACCGGGCGGTATTATCGTGCGGAGATCCAAGCCCAATTCTTTGCTAAGTTATTGAAAGATAAGGGAAATTTCACCCCGGCGGAGGCTACCGTCTATCAGTCTGGCTCGAATAGATGGATGACATACAAAGAGTGGGCTCCTAAGGATCTGGAGAAGCGCGCGCTCTACCTTCAGGCTGATGGGAAGTTGTCTTTCGATAAGCCCACTGCTCATAAAGACGCTTTTGACACATACGTTTCAGACCCGACTAACCCGGTTCCGTATCGAAAGCCGCCAATCCTTAAGACCTACACACAAGGTTCGACATGGAGTTCGTGGCTCGTCGACGACCAACGTCATGCCGCCGAACGCTCTGACGTTCTTGAATGGCAGACGGATCCACTCGGGGCGGATGTTACGATCACCGGCGATGTTATTGCGGATCTTTTTGCTTCTACTTCGGGAACCGATAGCGATTGGGTCGTAAAACTGATCGATGTTTACCCTGCGGATGCACAGCCGTCGACGATGGCCGGTTATCAACTGATGGTGTCGGAAGAGATATTTCGCGGTAGATATCGCAGGAGTTACGAAAAGGCGCGGGCCATCGAGGCGAATAGACCCCTTGAATACACTATCGATCTTCGCGGTCAGAATTACACATTTAAGGTTGGCCATCGAATAATGGTGCAGGTTCAGAGTTCCTGGTTCCCCTTATACGATCGCAACCCGCAGACCTTCGTGCCGAACATCTTCAAGGCGCAAGCCACCGACTTTAGATCGGCGACGCAACGGATCTATCGGACATCCAGGCATCCGTCGCACATTACTATTTCCGTCGCGAGATAGAGATGGTATTCTTTTAAGTTTGCTATGTTCGACGAGAAGTTTGATGTGCTAGTGATAGGTGCGGGCCACGCGGGGTGCGAGGCGGCCTCGGCGGCCGCTCGACTCGGGGCCGAGACGGCGCTCGTCACGATCAATCTTGATCTCATCGGACAGATGTCCTGCAATCCTGCGATCGGCGGGATCGCAAAGGGCCATGTTGTTCGAGAGATCGACGCTCTTGGCGGTATTATGGGCCGCGTGATCGACCGGACGGGTATTCAGTTTCGTCTTCTAAATCGCTCTCGCGGTCCCGCCGTCCAGTCGCCGCGTGCGCAGGCAGATCGCAGCCTGTATCGAACGGAGATGCGGCGAGTCCTTGAAGCAACGCCAAATCTACATCTTCGCCAAGGCATTGTTGTTGATCTAATTATTGCAAACAGTAGGGTTATCGGCGTGGAAATGCAGGATTCGCGCCGATTGGGCGCGAAAGCTGTCGTCATTGCAACCGGCACGTTTCTCAATGGAACTATCCACACCGGCCGAAAAACATATTCGGCCGGACGAGCGGGCGAACCGGCGTCGATTGAACTTGCTGAGAGCCTCAAGCGATTAGGCTTTCCGGTCGGCCGCCTAAAAACAGGCACGCCACCTCGGCTTGACGGCCAAACGATCGATTGGGATGCGTTTGATCCGCAGCCGCCCGATGAGAGGCCTGTGACATTCTCATTCGCAACCGAGCGAATAGAGCAGCCGCAGCTCCAATGTTTTATAGGCTATACGCATGACCGGCTTCATCAGTCGATCCGGGACAATCTGCACCAATCACCACTGTACTCGGGCCAGATCAAGGGTGTCGGGCCGCGGTATTGCCCATCAATAGAGGACAAGGTCGTCAAGTTTGCCGACAAGGATCGACATCAACTTTTTCTTGAACCGGAGGGTCACAATACAGACGAGGTGTATCTTAACGGTTTCTCGACCTCGCTTCCCGCCGATCTACAGGCTGAACTGCTCCGGATGATCGATGGTTTTGACGCGGTCAAGGTTATTCGTCCGGGATATGCGATCGAGTACGACTTTGTTGACCCGCGAGAGCTGATCCCGACAATGGCCTCGACTCGCGTGGACGGCCTCTTCCTGGCTGGTCAGATCAACGGGACGACAGGCTATGAAGAGGCAGCCTGCCAGGGGCTTCTGGCCGGGATCAATGCGGCGATGTCGGTGACGGCCCGTGAACCGGTTACGCTGCGACGTGATGAAGCCTATATCGGCGTTCTGGCCGACGATCTGATTCGACACGGTGTCGATGAACCATACCGATTGTTCACATCGCGGGCTGAAGCCCGTCTGACACTGCGACACGATAATGCGGATCAACGCCTTTCGCCCAAGGGACGTGAGATCGGCCTTGTCGGTAACTACGACTGGGATCTCTTTGATCGAAAGCGAGACCGTATTGCTCGGCTTCGAAACACGCTCGACAACACGCGTTTCAAGCGGTCATCGCCGCAATATCAGGCAATATCTGAGAATCTCGGGGCCGATCTTGGTGACTCGATAACTTTGACGCAACTCGCGATGAGACAAGGGGCAAAGCCGGATCTGGTCCATAGAATGCTTCCCGAGGAGGTTCGTGATGAGGTCCGCCTCAGCGACCTCGAAACCGCCCTGGCAGACTCGCTCTACAGCGGCTATATCGCGAAGCAGCGGCAGGCAACCGAGCGTGTAAATCATCACGATAGCCTGCGTGTGCCGGAAAACTTCAAATTCCAAACGATCGCAGGACTCTCAAACGAGATGATCGAACGTCTAGAACGGGCTCGCCCACAGAACTTTGCTCAAGTCCGCAATATTAACGGCCTAACTCCCACCGCCCTGTCCACTGTCCTTGTTCACCTGAGCGCGCGATCCGCCTCCACTGCAAATTAGGTTCAACAACGCGTCCAATTGTGGCACGTGCCACAATTCCAATTGGCACGAAAGCATTTTCGTGTGGTAATTTAGGTAAACGCGACTGAGATGGCCAAAGTAATAGCGATCGCTAACCAAAAAGGGGGCGTTGGGAAGACAAC
>JAGOWF010000315.1 GCA_018060305.1 Pyrinomonadaceae bacterium | reverse complement strand
ATAGCACAGGTGAGTCTTATGCTCGTATTGTCAAGGTTCCTGTTTGCGGCGTGTGTTGTAGTTGTCGCAGCCGCTTCATTGCCGGCGCAGACGCGCGAGATCGTGCGGCCTCGCGGTTACAAGCCGCCGATATTTGCGCCATCGGCCGAGTTAAAGCGGCTCATCGATGACGCCGTTGGAAGCGTTGTCAACGGTGACCGGCCGGTAACGGTGAAGAGCACCGAGCTTGCCGTGACGGTGATCGATCTGACGGATCACGCGAATATGCGGTGGGCCCAATACCGCGGCGAGGAGCCGATATATCCCGCGAGTGTCGTGAAGATGTTCTACATGGCCGCGCTCGAACGGCAGCTAGAGGACAAAAAGGTCACGATGACCGCTGAACTCGAACGGGGCCTAAAGGACATGATCGTCGATTCGAGCAACGAGGCGACGCAGTACATCCTCGACGTGCTGACCGATACGTCGAGTGGTGCTGAAATGCCGCAGAAGCGATTTGAGGCATGGCAATTCAAACGAAACCGTGTCAACCGCTGGCTCGCGTCGATGGGCTACACGAACATCAACGTAAACCAAAAAACCTTCTGCGAGGACGCCTACGGCATCGAGCAGCAATCGCGTGCATACAAGGGCCAGAACCGCAATATGCTTACAACCAACGCGACCGCCCGCATGCTGGCCGAGATAGTCACCGGCAACATTGCGCCGCCGGAGCGGACCGCTCGCATGATGACGCTACTCAAGCGCGACCCGTTCGCAAAGTCCTCGGATCCTGACAGCCAGTCGAACGGATTCACGGGCCTCGCGTTGATCGAACGCAAGATGGTGAACGCCAAACTGTGGTCAAAAGCCGGCTGGACGAGCAAATCCCGCCACGACGCCGCCTACATCGAAACGCCGGACGGCCAAAAGCTCATTGTCGTCGTCTATACCGAGAATCACGCCAATGAGCGGAACATCATTCCCACGATTGTGGGGGCGATCATTGACGGTATCGCCAAAGGGGCAAACATGACCGGCGGGGGTGTCGCCGGACAACGAACCGCTACTGAACGTCGGTGACCTCGATCGTCGGGCCTGCTGAACTGAGGACGAGGGCCGATTTATCTGCAAAGACGTTTGCGCCGCCCTCGAGGAACGCAGCCGCGGCTTCGCGGTCGATGGGACGTGAAAAGAGATAGCCTTGGCCGTGGCGGCAGCCTAGTTGGCGCAGTTGGTCCAGTTGATACGCGGTTTCGATACCCTCGGCCACGACCTCGATAGCGAGGTTTTCGCCAAGCATGAGAATGGTCTTGACGATAGAGCCGCTCTTTTCGTCCTCATCCATCACACGGACGAATGAGCGGTCGATCTTAAGCCGTTCAAAGGGGAATTTCTGAAGATAACTGAGGCTCGAGAAGCCTGTGCCAAAATCATCGGTTGACAGCGTCACGCCCAATTCATCGAGTTCGGACAGGACCTTCATCGACCTGTCGCTATGCTCCATCACCGTGCTCTCCGTGACCTCGAGCTTTAGCTGGTCAGGAGCGAGGCCGCTCTCAAACAGCACATCGCGGACTTGGGCCGTCAGCGTCGGATGCATCAGTTGTTTCGCTGAGAGGTTGACGCTGATCCCCAGATCTAAGCCAAAACATCGCTGCCATTCAGCCGTCTGGCGGCAGGCTTCCCCGAGGATCCATTTGCCTATCGGGATGATGAGGCCCGTTTCCTCTGCGACGTGCACAAATTCGTCCGGCGTTATCAGCCCGTGAACAGGATGTCGCCAGCGTATGAGGGCCTCAAATTCATTTACCGCGCCGGTGCTGAGATCGACGATCGGCTGGTAAAGGACCTCAAATTCCTGCCGCTCGACCGCGTGTCTCAGATCGGTCTCGACCTGCAGCAGGTTCATATTCCGGACGTGCATCTCACGGTCAAAGACCTCGTATCGGGCCTTGCCGGCCTCCTTCGCACGATACATCGCGGCGTCGGCATCGCGCAGGAAGTCTTCCGCATTTCGAGGTACGCTCGATGAGACGACGATCCCGATGCTCGCCGTCGTAAACACTTCGTAATTATCGATCTGGATCGGCTCAGATATTCTCGCCTGCAGCCGTTCGGCGACCCCGACTACCTCAGTCAGATCGCCGCTGCGATTGAGGAGGATCGTAAATTCGTCGCCGCCAAGTCGAGCGACCACGTCACCGGGACGCACGCAGGCGGTGAGCTTCTCGGCGACCGCGACCAGCAGTCGGTCGCCCACAGCATGCCCGAGACTGTCGTTGATCACCTTAAAGCGATCTAGGTCGAGAAACAGCACCGCAAACCGGGCGTGGTCATTGCCAACGGCCCTGTCAACTGCCTGCTTTAGGTGATTCATGAACTGCACACGGTTCGGCAGGTCGGTCAGCGCATCGTGCAGAGCGTAATGACGCAGCCGCTCCTCAGCTTGCGTGCGCTCGGTGATATCGCGAAAGCAAGCTACTCGGCCCACAGGCCTGTCCTCTAGCATTTGCGGCTGCGAATATCGCTCAAAGATGCGGCCGTCCTTGAGTTCAAGCAGTTGCGACGCAGTGGCCATCGGATTGTCATAGACCTCGATCAGGTTTTCGAGCAGTTCTTGAGGGTCTTTTAGCTGGCTTGCGACGTATGCAATGAGTTGCGAGCCATCCTCGCTGTCAATGATCGCCTCATCGACGCCCCACATCT
>JAGOWF010000314.1 GCA_018060305.1 Pyrinomonadaceae bacterium | reverse complement strand
GCCGACGCTGTCGCAATCGAGCTTTTCCCAGACCTCGATGATCAGGTCGGTCTTGTTTCGGGCTCTCCACGCCATGTTCGTGAGATCAACTCCGTCGAGGAATGGTCCTTTGGATCACCGACTATCGCGACCCGGCCACCGCACTCTCGCACGATGTCTCGTTCCGGCACGCTGTCCTCGGTATAATCTGTTCCCTTTGCATGAACATCGGGGCGAATGGCCCGTATCAAATTTTCCACGGTCGGCTCGTCAAAGACCGTCACAAGATCGACACACCTAAGCGCGGCGATCAGTTCAGCACGCTCGGCCTCGGGCACGAAGGGGCGCCCGTCGCCCTTTAACGTTCGAGCCTGCCTGTCGGAATTTATACCGACAACAAGCACGTCGCAAAGTTCTTTTGCCCCAGCCAGATACCTGACATGCCCGACGTGGAGCAGGTCAAAGCAGCCATTCGCAAGCACGATCGTAGCGCCATTTGCTCGTGCGGAATCCGTTCGCTCAATGAGCTGTGCAAGTCCTACGATCGGGGCGTCCTTCGGCATAACCTACTTAGCGGCCAGCGATCCTGCCATTCCGCCCAGAGAGACGGCGAGTTCCTCGGCCGTTATACTCGCTGTTCCCTTTTTCATTACGACGATGCCGCCGGCATGGTTTGCCACTCTGGCGGCCTCGACAAACGCCAGCCCCGAGGCTAGTCCTAACGCGTATGCAGCAATGACCGTATCGCCGGCACCGGTTACATCGACAGGTTCCTTTGAACCGATAGCTTCGATATGCTGCGGATCTCCACCCCGTTCAAACAACGTCATTCCTTGATTCCCGTTTGTAACAAGGAGTGCTGCTAAACCAAGGCGATCACAGAGAGCGGAGCAATCTCGGTCACTGAAATCCGGGCCAAGAATGGCTTCGACCTCTTCACGATTCGGCGTTGCACTCGTCACCTCCGTGAATTGCGACAGGCGGCTGCGCGAATCGACGATGACCGGAATGCTTCGCTCGAGAGCGTGTCGCTTGACCTCCTCAAATCTTTCGCCGGACACAGATCCGTAACCGTAATCAGAGACAACTATCGCGTCGGCGGCTAAAACTGCTGCCCTTAGATTATCGAGCAGTATCGTTGCGGCGTCGGGCGGGAGAGCTTTTTCGCCCTCATAGTCGATTCTGAGGACTTGTTGTCGCGGGGCATAGTTCTGGGCCGCGAGTACGCGGATCTTGGTTGTCGTATCGATCCCGTCGACGGCGACCACGCCCGTGGTGACGACGCCGGCGGCCTCGAGCTTTTCTGTAAGGGCCTTGCCGTTCACGTCGTTGCCGATAGCTCCGATGAGGATCGCCCGGCCGCCTAGTGACGCGACATTTGCGGCGGCATTTGCGGCCGCACCCGGAACGGTCGTTGTTGACTCGTGCTTAAGGATAAAAACAGGCGCCTCGCGTGACACTCGTGAGATCCTGCCTGCCAAAAACTGGTCAGCGACCGGATCGCCAAGTATGACGATAGTTTTCCCGCTAAATCTCTCGATCATCTGTCTCTCAAACTAGCAGTCGCATCCGTTAAACAAAAATGGTTGAAGGCACCGGCCTCCAACCATCTTCCTAAAGACCCGAAACCTTCCGATCAATGCGTGTCGTAGCTCGCAACCGGATAGTCGTTCGCCGAACCCCATTGCGCGGCATTAAAGCTGCCATCCGAACTCTTCAGATAATAGAACGAACCGACCGAATCACGCCAGACCGCAACGTCCGTCTTGCCGTCACCATCGTAGTCGGCCTGCACATTAAGATCGGTGCCGGTCGTGCCAAAGAAATTGACCTGCGGCTGGCCGTCCGAACTGCGGAGGATATACCAAACAAGCTGTGCTGCCGGCGTTGCGCCTTCGCGAACGACCGCCACATCCGTCTTGCCGTCGCCGTCGTAATCGCCCGGAATAACGAGATCGTTGCTAAATCCCCAGGGCACCTGCATCAGGCCGCCGTCCGAACTGCGCAGCGCATAGAATGTCGCCTGGCTGGTCGGCGTCGCGCCGGGCCGCTGGACCGTGAGGTCAAACTTATTATCGCCATCATAGTCGCCGGGGGCCGTATAGTCGGTTGAGACGCCCCACTGGGCCGCCGTAAAGCCGCCATCGGAACTGCGCGAGATGTACCAGAACAGCAGTCCGTTTGAGCGGCGAACGACCGCAATATCGGTCTTGCCGTCACCGTCATAGTCGCGTGCAACGGGTTCATCACCCGTAACGCCAAACGAGTAGCCAACGAATGTCCCGTTGCTGCTGTTGAGCCGATACCAGGCACCGTCGGTATCGCGCCAAACCGAGATATCGCCCTTACCGTCGCCGTCGTAATCGCCGGGCGTCATAAAATCCGTGCTGCCATTCCCAAATTGAGTAGCAGTGAAACCGCCGCCGCTCTTATTGATATACCAGACACTGTTGGAGGGGCGAAAGACGGTAAAATCGGCCTTATTGTCCGCATCAAAATCCAATGCCTTTCTCAGCGAAACCTGCGCGATGCCCGGAAGCGTCGCCAGTAGTGAAAAGACCGAAAGGGCCGCAATATAAGCGCCTTTGGTAATGTACTTTCTCATCGTAATAGTCCTTCTTGAAACATTCATCGAACGGGTGGCAGCGTAAACCGGTGCCTGACTGACAAGTATCCTAAAATATACCACGCGGCGGCGAGTTAGCGCAACAAAAAGCTATCGTCG
>JAGOWF010000313.1 GCA_018060305.1 Pyrinomonadaceae bacterium | reverse complement strand
CGTTTGCTAGAATCACGTTCTTATGGCGTCACCGCTCGTTGCCATCATTGGCCGGCCAAATGTCGGCAAATCTACGTTGTTCAATCGCCTGACGGGATCGCGCAAGGCGATCGTCGGCGATGTGCCGGGCATTACGCGCGACCGTATGTATGGCGAGGTCGAATGGCGGGCCAAAAGCTTTCGCCTGGTCGATACGGGCGGCATCGTGCCGGACGATGAAGCGATCATTCCCGCGAATATCTTCAAACAGGCCTCAAATGCGATCGAAGAATCTGTCGCGATCATTTGGGTCGTGGATTCTCGTGCAGGGGTGACGCCGCTTGACGAAGAACTGGCCGTTTTACTCCGCAATACGGGCAAACCCATCTTTATCGCCGCCAACAAGGCCGAGTCGAAGCGTGTCGAGGACGAGGCCGGCGAATTCCACCGTTTCGGCTTCGAATTGATGCCGATCTCCGCCGAGCACGGCAATGGTGTCGGCGATCTGCTCGATCAGGTGTTTGAGGTTCTCGATCTCAATCCCGAACCTGACGAAAAGCCATCAAACGAGATAAAACTAGCCATCATCGGCCGCCCAAACGTCGGCAAATCGTCGCTGCTAAACAAGATACTTGGCGAGGAACGCGTGATCGTCTCGCCGATCGCCGGGACGACGCGCGACGCTATCGACACGCACCTGACGGTTGACGGGCAGGATTATCTTCTGATCGACACCGCTGGCATTCGCCGTAAAGGCAAGACGACCGAGATGGCTGAGAAATTGTCGGTCATAATGGCGCGTAAAGCGCTCGAGCGCGCGGACGTTGCGATCATAATCATTGACGCGGTCGAAGGCGTGACAAATCTAGACGCGAACATCGCCGGCTATGCGCTCGACAGCGGCTGTTCGATCATCATTGCTGTCAATAAATGGGATGCGGTCGAGGAGAAAGAGACGAATACGATCTACGAGTTTGAGCGCTCGCTTCGTGATGCGATGAAGTTTCTCGACTGGGCCCCGATAGTGACGATATCGGCATTGACCGGCCAGCGTGTCACCAAGATATTGCCGCTGGTAAAACAGGCGGCCGAAGCCCGCGATCAGCGAATACAAACATCGCGACTCAACCGCTTTTTCGAGGACATGATCTCGCAGCCAAAAGGCGGAAGCGCACCGGCGCCGGTTAAGGGCGGCTTTTCGAGGCTGAAAGTACAGTTCCTAACACAGGCCGGCATCAGGCCGCCCCTGTTCATCTTGTTTACATCGGGCGGCAAGGCCGGCCTGCATTTCTCATATTTAAGATATATCGAAAATCGACTGCGCGAGGAGTTTGGCTTCTTTGCGACACCGATCCGGCTCGTGGAGCGGCACAAAACGAAGCCAAAATGATATGCTTCGATAAAATGAATCTCTAAATAGCTTTTAGATGACAGATCGAAGATACAAGATATTATCTGCCATCTTTCATCTATCATCTATTTAGATAGCAAAGCGCTTTGGACACGGTAACGAAGATGGAAATCGTCCTCCTTCTATTACGACTTCTTCTAGCAGGCATTTTCGCCCTAGCCGGATCAGCGAAACTGTTCGATCTGGCGGGGTCGAAAAAAGTGATGGAGGATTTCGGCCTGCCGGCGCCGTTAGCATTCCCGACGGCGGTCGGCCTATCGCTGGTAGAACTTGCGATAGCCGCGTTCCTGCTGTCGGTCGGTTCGTCGTGGTATGCCGCCATCGCGGCGACAGTGCTGCTCGGCGTTTTCGCACTCCAGATGGCTTACCAACTGGCACAGGGCAATGCGCCGGATTGCCATTGCTTCGGCCAGGTTTATAGTGAGCCCGTGAGTAAATGGAGCGTTGTCAGGAATCTAGTATTTGCGGTCCCTGCGGTCGTCCTGGTTGTCCCTGGCCGGGGCGTTCAAGGAATGGCATTGACCGATCCGCGGCTGGACGTGATGCAGCTTATCTTTGGTGTAGTGATCGTGGGGCTGCTGATAGCGGCCGTGTCCCAGCTAAGCAAGGTGTCTAAGCGTCAGGACGAGATAATGAAACGCATTGAGGTGATCGAGGCCGTTTCTCACGCCGAGGGCCACGTACACCGCGAGGAAGCCGGGCATCCGAATGACGGGCTGCCGATCGGTGCGGTCGTTGGGGATTTTGAGACCAAGGACGTCGAAGGTAAGACCGTGAAGCTCACGGATGTTCGTGCTGACTCACTGCCGGTGTTGTTCTTTTATGTCAGCCCCAATTGTCGCCCGTGCGAGGCGTTGGTGCCTGAGATCGTCGGATGGCAGGATGAGTTTCGTGGAAAATTAAATGTCGTTCTGATCACGTCGGGGACGGCGAAGGAAAATTATGCGAAGTTTGGCGACAAATTTGACGTCATGCTCTTGCAGGAGGCCGGCGAACTCTCTGACCTGATCGGTGCCAAGTGGACGCCGACCGCCGTCGTCATGGGCGCGGACGGACGCATCGCGAGCCACGCGGCGGCGGGCGATGTTGCGATCCGCGATCTTGCCACAAAGATCGGCAAACAAGGCGTAGATCGTGAGTTTGTATATTTCACGAATGGCCAAGGGGCGGCTCAGACATTAAAGATAGGGCAGGCAGTTCCCGAGCTGTCAGTCGCCGACGTCAACGGCCGTGAGATTGCAACTTCCGATCTAAAAGGGAAGAGCACGCTCGTCGCATTCTGGAGCACAGGCTGCTCGCACTGTTCGGCGATGCTGCCCGATC
>JAGOWF010000312.1 GCA_018060305.1 Pyrinomonadaceae bacterium | reverse complement strand
GTGGCGGCAGAAGGGGCTCGCGCAGATATAGGCGGTTCGGCCTTTTGATCGGCTGTTGACGGGGAATGTGTCGGTTGCCGAGGCGTGGGCGCTTTCGAGGCCGATGACGGCGTTTTGTTTGTCGTAGAGCAGGGCGACCTGCGCGGGGCGGCCGGCGAGCTCGTAGGCGATCATGTTCATCAGGATCACGCCCTTTGTGCTGAGCGTGACGTGCGGCGTGTCGCGGCGAAACTTGTTTGGCCGGCCCTGGAATCTTTGCCATTGTCTGTGCATATCAGTATTATCTTCTGTGTAAAGTGTCGTATGTGCAACATAACAGAACCGCTCGTGAAAGGAAAGCGCAGATCGCGCAAAAACACGCAGATCGGTCAAAAACGCACAAAAAGCGCAAAAAGTGGCAGATCGCGCACTCTGCGAGAACTGCTGACGCGATAGTGAAACGATGGGTGTATCGGTTGCGGGCACACCCCAAAGTTGTCGCCGGAACGGCGAACGCGGCGGCACAAAAACGTGGCTGCTATTGCTGACATGACCGCCGCTCTCCGATTTTCCCCCAAATGAGCAGGAAAGTGTCGATACAACCCGAGAAAGTGTCGATACAACCGTCGCATAATGTTCGACCAACGGAGGTGCTGTCGTCCGGATCGAGACGCGGCTTTTTTGCGCATTGGTGAGCGAGACCCTAGAATCTGACATTGGGTCAACATGTCCGAAGAAGTTCGCAAATATCATGAGGAAGACGAGATCGGCAAGACCTACGATCTTCGCATCGCCAGGCGTCTGCTGCGATACCTCAAGCCCTTCTGGGTAATGGCCGCGGGCGCGTTGGGCCTGACGCTGTTGACCAACATCCTGATCTCGACACAGCCGTATTTCACGAAGATGGCCGTGGACGATTACATAACGCCAAAGCGTGTGGACGGCATCTGGCTGTTTGCTCTGGCTTTTTTTGGCGTATTCCTGTTTCGGTTCATCTTTTCTTACACTCAGGAGGTCCTGCTCAATAATGTCGGCCAGCGGGTGATGTTTGACCTGAGGACCGAGCTCTTTACAAAGCTCCAGCGGCAGGAGGTGGCGTATTTTGACAGGTATCCCGTCGGCCGCACGATGACACGGCTGACGTCGGACGTCGATGCATTGAACGAGCTTTTCACGTCCGGCGTGATTGATGTTCTCGGTGATCTGGTCGTTATTTTCGCGATCGTCGGGATCATGTTCTGGCTCGATTGGAAGCTCGCGCTCGTGTCGCTCGTGACCGTGCCGCTGCTATTTGTGGCGACCAACTGGTTCCGAAAGCACGCCCGGCGCGGCTTTGACCGCGTCAGGACGCGAAACGCTCGGCTCAGTGCGTTTCTGCAGGAATATCTCTCCGGCGCCCAGACTGTCCAGCTTTTTAATGCCGAACGCAAGGCACTTGGCCGATTTCGCGACATCAACGACGATTATCGAAACGCCAATATCGAGACGATCTTTTACTACGCCGTCTTTTACCCGCTGGTCGATTTCATCGGTGCTATCGGCATCGCCGTGGTCATCTTTGCCTTTGGATACGAGACGCTAAGCGGCCTTTCGGCCGCCGGCGCGGCCCTGACGGTCGGCATACTCGCGAGTTTCATACAGTATTCACTCCAGCTATTCCAGCCGATCCGCGATCTGTCGGACAAGTTCAATGTGCTGCAGGCGGCGATTGTGGCGTCGCACAGGATATTTGTCCTCCTCGACCGCGATATCGAGGTCACTTCGCCCGCCAAACCTGTCGCGACCGGCAAGACCATCGGGCAGATAGAGTTTCGCAATGTCTGGTTCGCTTACAAGGACGATGATTGGGTGCTAAAGGACGTGTCGTTCAATGCCCAACCGGGTGAGAGCATCGCGTTGGTCGGCCACACAGGCTCGGGCAAGACGACGATCACGAACCTGATAATGCGGTTCTACGACATCCAAAAAGGCAGCATCCTGATCGACGGTGTTGACGTGCGCGAATGGGACCTCGCCGACCTGCGTTCGAGCTTTGCCGTGGTGCTGCAGGACGTGTTTCTTTTTAGCGGCACGATCGAGGACAACATTCGTCTCGGCAGCGAAGCGATCACGTCGGATCGTGTCCAATGGGCGTCTCGCGAAGTCCACGCCGACGAATTTGTCGCTCGGCTCGATCGCGGCTACGGCGCGCCCGTCGGCGAGCGCGGCGCGGGCTTGTCGGTCGGCCAAAAGCAGCTTATCTCGTTCGCCCGTGCCCTCGCCTTTGACCCGAAGATACTCATCCTGGACGAAGCGACGAGCAGCATTGACACCGAGACGGAACAGCTTATTCAGCGGGCTGTCACGCGCGTGATGGCCGAGCGGACGTCACTTGTCGTGGCGCATAGGCTTTCGACCATACAGCGGTGTGATCGGATCATAGTAATGCATCACGGCGAGCTTCGCGAAATGGGAACTCACAACGAATTATTGCGGCTGCGAGGCATCTATTGGCGGCTTTATCAACTCCAATACTCTGACGAGAGGCTTCACATATCATCGGATGCCCTCAGCGAGGCGACAGGGCTGGGCCCCGGCTTGGCTACCTGAATGAGTCTTCGGATTTGACGCGATCAGGCGTATAATTTACTTTTAGGTATCTGAATGCTGGAGAAAGCGAACGTGTCGGAAACTGAGCCGGATTGTCCATGGGCCGGCAAGGCGATAACGGTCGAGCGCGTGGCTGACGCCAATCTG
>JAGOWF010000101.1 GCA_018060305.1 Pyrinomonadaceae bacterium | reverse complement strand
ACCGCAACCGTCGCTTATCCGCCCGATCCGCTTTACCCGCATTCAAATAATGGATAATTTACACGCGGGCAGAGGTGCCGGCGTTCCGACGGGATTGCCGTTAGGATCATTTTGCGCCGATCTCGAGGCGGCGGGCGGCGGGGTCTATGCGGCGTGTGCCGAAGCGGAGAAAGGCTTCGTAATTATCTTTGTCCGGGCCATCGAGAGTGATGATATTGGCTCCGACAAGAAACCTTTCGGCCGAAATGTGAACGCCGACTTTCTTATAGCGGCATCCTTTGGCCCGCATAAAGATCTTCCCGCTCGGCAGATCGATCTCTATGTTCAGTATGCGGTCGTGGCCGACCAGATACTTTTCTTTAACACGGATCGACGGCACGGTAAAACCGATTCCCGTTCTGCTGATATCGACGGTCTCGCCGAGAATGCATGCCGCACGAGCGCGTTCGCGTCCGATCTCGGTGTCGATATCCGGATCGAACCATACCTTGAGCGGTGCCGTATGATTACGGCGCAGCGACACCATGCGCTTGGAGAAAGAGCAGTTCAGCTTGTTTATAAGCTCACGTATCATCGCCGGGGCCTGGATAAAGCGACAGGAACCTATTTATATAAACCGGATCGAATTAAAAAGCAAACTGCGTAAGTCACTTTTTTCCACAGGCTATTTCACAGGATTTCCACAGCTTCTCATTTTGTCATCGGAGCACCGCCTGTATCGCGTTTTGACAAGGCCGCGCCATCGAGCAGGAACGACAGCTTTCCGCTCTTTCCGTACTCGACCGGCGTAGCGGTGGCGTAATAATTCTTTCGCTCAGTGTCGAGATCTATCGCATAGGTGTAACCCGTCGAGGCACCCGACATCGCATCATCCGGGAGCAGGCCTTGTGCGACGAGTGTCCGCAGGTCGGCATAGACGCCCTGATTCTGAGCGGCATAGACGAGTTGGCCCTTGGCGATCCGCCGGAGCATCGCCTCGGCCTCTTCATGATGGACGTCGATGCGCAAATTGTAAAAATACTGTTTCCCGTCCGCCTTCATCCGCCGCTCACCGGCCTCGTCAACGCTCATCAGAACCCAAACGTCATTCTGCCGCCGCAGTTGAATGGCTTGCGTCTCGGGCTTTTCCGCCGAGGGCAGATCGATCGTAACAGTTGCTCGGTCGCCCGATACGATCTCACCGTTGATCTTGAGGTCGGCGGGCACCTGGACGGCGAGCTTCTCAAAATCGACCGAGAATTCCTTCAGCTCCGCGTCGGTCAGGCCCTCGATGGCGGGACGCATATTCGTCAGAAACATCGCCGCGCGAATGTTCCGATCGCGAAGGTGCTTGTAAAACGCCCTGACCGTATCGGCAGGGCCCCCCGTCTCGATGTCGATCGTCGCTCCCTTTGCGGCGTCGGTCGTATTCACCGGCTCAGCCGCGGGAGCGGCGGCTTTCTCCGAGGCCTTGGCCGAGCATCCGGCCATCAGGAGAGGCAGGGCCACCACTGCTAACAGCAGAAAAGCTAGGCGAGAAGGGGCAATTTTTCTCATCTGAATCACCTCGTGTGGAAGCAGCAGCTCAAGAAAAAAGCGGGCACGCCATAATTATAGCGTGCCGCGCACAAAGATGTAAAACATTTTTTAGTCGCGATCCTTATACGCCATCCAGCGTTCGCGGCCGACCATGTAGAGGATCACGCAAATGACGAGGAACGGGATCGCGCCGAGCCACCAGGCTTGATCGCCCGAGAAGAACGGATTTGATTCCTTGGCCCACGCGGCCGTTGCCGTCTGCAGAGCATTCAGGCTCGGCTGAACGGCAAAGATCGCGATCAGGATGCCCGCGATCGCTCCGCCCGCGATATAGCCCGATGCCAACAGCACGCCGTGCGATTTATCGGTCTCGGCAATGATCTGGTCCTCGGTCAACTCCTGCACGGCGAGTTTGCGTTTGAGGTAAACGTCAACCAGCTTTCTGACCATGCCGCCTGCGAAGATCGGCATAGACGTCGCGATCGGCAGATACAGGCCCACGGCAAACGCGAGCGATGGGACGCCGACGATCTCGAGCATTATCGCGATCATCGCTCCGATCAGGACGAGTCCCCACGGCAGGTCCTGGCCCAAAACGCCCTTGATGATATAAGACATCAGCGTCGCCTTTGGTGCGTCGTATCGAGTTAGCTTATTACCGTTCTCGTCCTCTTGCACGACCCCGTTGATCGCCGGATCGACAAGATACACGGGCTGTCCCTGATTGTTGACGAGGTACTTACCAATTTGTCCGGCGGCCGGATCGGTGTTTTGCCAGACGTGATACTGGGCAGTGTCTGTGGCGTAGGTCCCGGTCAGAACGTGCTCACTTTGAAACGTCCCGCCCTGGCGGAAGAGCTTATCTTCGGTGATGTGAAAACCGGCCGGGAATGTCGAAAGATCAACCTTCTGATAATAAGTGCCGCCGGTGTTTAGATAGAGCAGCAACGGCCCTAAGACGAGCGCCGATGCGAGAGCTCCGACGAGTATCGCGATCTGCTGGCGTTTGGGTGTGCCGCCGACGAGGAAGCCTGTCTTGAGATCCTGCGACGTCGTTCCGCCATTCGATGCTGCGATACAGACGATACCGCCGATCGACAATGCCGTGACAAAATAAGGATCGCTCGCCGTCCAGCCGAGGGCCAGGAATACGAGACATGTAAACAAAAGTGTCGCGACGGTCATCCCTGAGATCGGGTTTGACGACGAGCCGACCTCACCGGTCAGCCGCGACGACACCGTCACAAACAAGAATCCGAGGATGACGATCAGGATCGCCCCCGCGATCGAAACGACCGGACTGTCGCCGATGAATAATCCCAGCGAAGGCGACAGCATCACGGCGGCCATGAGCAGGATGAGGCCGATGATGACGTACTTCATCGAGATGTCCTGATCGGTCCGTGCCGTGCCGTTGGCCCCGGACGAGCCTCGAAGATCGGCCAGGCCCGATCGCAGTCCGTGGATGATCGTCGGCAGGCTCCGCCCCAGCGAAATGATACCGGCCGCCGTCACGGCACCGGCACCGATGTAGAGAATGTATTCGCTGCGAATGTTGCCGGGCGACATTTCGGCGATGTTCTTGCCGACTGCCGGAGCAAGCGGGTTGGTCAACGCCTCGCCAAAATATTTGATCAGCGGTATCAGTATCAGATACGAAAGGATGCCGCCGCCGAGCATGATCGCCGAGATGTATGGGCCGATGATATAGCCAACGCCCAGCAGTGCAGGATTGTTCTCGAGATGGATCGAGCCGCCTTTTAGGACGTTGTCGGGCAGGTCCTTGCCAGGCTCCGGGTGCCAGGCCGAGAAAACGTCCATCACGGACTTATACAAAAATCCCAGACCAAAACCCGTCGCGATGATCTTGCCGCGATGGAGGACTTCGCTGTCGCTAGCCGCTTCGGTGCCGGCCTCGTATGCCGCATCGCGCGATTCCTTTGACGCGCCGGCGATCAGCACCTGTGCGCAGGCCGTGCCCTCGGGATATTTCAGGAAACCGTGCTGCTCCTTGATCAACGCGCGCCTTAGCGGGATCATCATCAGGATGCCCAAGAGGCCACCGAGTATCGCGACCAGCGTCACGCGCCAGATCTCGAGATCAAAGCCGAGTATCAATATCGCCGGCATCGTCACGCCGACGCCGAACGCGATCGATTCGCCCGCCGAACCGGCCGTCTGCATCATGTTAGCCTCGAGGATCGTCGCGTCACGCATTCCCGCCTTTGACAGCAGGCGAAACAGCGTAATGGCGATCACCGCGACCGGTATCGAGGCCGACACCGTCAGACCGGTCTTGAGCACCAGATACAGCGACGATGCTCCAAAGATAATGCCGAGCAGCGTGCCGACGACCAGCGGAAACGCCGTCAGCTCACGCAACTTCGATGCATCGGGAATATATGGGCGAAAGTTCTCGAGAAAAGGGTTCTTCATCCGAAGCCTCCAATTTAGTAATGTCTCGGGGAAAGGTCTGCAAGGAATTTACCTTGCATTGGCAAAAAACGCAATAACACAGGCAGAAACACGAGGAGTAGCGAGTGTGCCCGAAGCAGCAGCATTCGGTCGTGGCACACTTCCTACAGGTCGTGTTTCCGCCTGTAATTGTTCTACACTTGGATTCATGAAAGCTCTTTTTCTTCCTTTGCGGTCTTTGCGTCTTTGCGGGCTAAGTCTTTTCCTTGTTTTCTCCACATTCGCCCAAATACCGTCACCCAAAGACGTCCTCGGCTTTACGCCGGGCGACGATAAGAAGCTGGCTAGCTGGGCGCAGGTTGTCGATTATTTTAAGCGGCTCGACGCGGCGTCGGACCGCGTGATGTTTGAAGAGATCGGCAAAAGCACGATGGGAGCACCATTTGTTTACGCGACGATCAGCTCGCCCGAGAATCTTAAGAGCCTCGAAAAATATCGCGCAATCAATGATAAACTAGCCGACCCGCGTAAGATCGCCGGAACGCGGGCACCCTTGCCCGCCCGTGACGCAGCCGCAAAAAAACTCATCGCCCAAGGCAAAACCATCGTCCTCATCACCTGCGGCATCCATTCGACCGAGGTCGGATCGACGCTTTCGTCTATGCTAATCGCATATCGACTGGCACTTGCGCCGCATCCCGAGGTAAACAAGATTCTCGACAACACGATCATCCTCATAGTCCCGAGCCTCAACCCCGACGGCGTTGACATCGTGAAAAACTGGTACGATAAAACCGTTAACACGCCATACGAAGGCACGTCGCCACCGGAGCTTTATCACAAATACGTCGGCCACGACAACAACCGCGACTGGTACGCCTTTACGCAGGTCGAGACGCAGCTCACGGTCGATAAAATTCACAATGTTTGGCACCCGCAGATCGTCCACGACATCCACCAGCAGGGCCAGAACGGCTCGCGGCTCTTCCTGCCGCCCTACAAAGCACCGGTCGAGCCGAACGTGCCGAAGCAGATCGTCGAAGGCTATACCGAACTCGGCAACGCCATGGCCGCGACCCTGCGAGGCATGGGCTATCAGGGCATCACGACAAACTCGACCTATGACGCCTGGACACCCGCGCGCGCCTATTCGCACTACCACGGCGGGGTGCGGATTCTCAGCGAGACCGCGTCGGCAAAACTCGCAACGCCGATAACCGTCAAATTCGACGACCTGACCAATCCGCCGCAAGCCGGCTACGACCCAAAGGTCGAATCCGCCAACTTCGGCCCCGTCTGGAAAGGCGGCGAATGGAAGCTGCGAAACATCACCGACTACATGACCACCGCCGCGTTCACGTTGATGAATCACGCCGCCGACAACCGCGAGCGGTGGCTGACGAGGTTTTATGAGATCGGGAAAGAAGCGGTGAGGCCGAAGAAGAAAGGTGAAGCGATCGCCTACATTATCGATAATGACTCCAACAGGAACGTAGCCGCAGTTCGGCAGGTGCTACGTAGAGCAGGCGTGGAATATGACGTTGCGAATGGAGAGTTTTCCATAGAGGAGAGAGGCATTTGGACTACGTTTTCAGACAAATCTGTGATAATTCCTACGCGACAGCCGTACTTCGGATTCGTGAAGGCGTTACTCGAACCACAGACTTACCCCGATCTGCGTTCGGCCAGCGGCGACCCACTTCCGCCGTATGATGTAACCGCCCATAGCTTGACCCTTCTAACGGGAACCAACCATTACGTTTCATCGAGGAAACCCCTAACGCAACCCCGCGGGATATTATTTGGATTGGAGGGATTGTGCAGAGTCGTCGATGATTTTAGGTATCGAACCTACCACTCTAATCCGCCGTCAATGGATGAGGGTTGGACGCGATGGCTGATGGAAATCTATCCCAAGCGGAGCGGAGTTTGCGGCGATATTCATAAATCCATCTACGATTCCGAATTCCGAGCCGGTCATTTTAGCGGCGCGAGAGCGATCATCTTCCCCGACCAGTCGCCCGCGCAGATCCTTAACGGCTATGCAAAAGGCACCATGCCGGATGAGTACACGGGCGGCGTTGGGAAAGAGGGCGTTGAGAATCTAAAGGAGTTTGTCGAGGCCGGCGGCACGCTTGTTTTTCTCAACCGCTCGACGGAGTTTGCGATAGAGCAATTCAACCTGCCCATCCGCAACGTCGTCAGCGATCTCGATCAAAAGACGTTTTTCATCCCTGGCTCCATCCTCCGAACAGAACTCGACCTGACGCACCCGATAGCCAAAGGAATGCCGCAGCAATCGATCGCATGGTTCGAGAACGGGCCGGTGTTTGAAGTTGTCGGAACGCAGGCTGCCAGCCTGCGTGTGGATGGTTCGGACAGAAGCGACGGTAAAGCCTCTCGGCCAGCATCTCAAGCGACTGACACGCAGGCTGGCAGCCTGCGTTCCGACGTTCGCATCATCGCCCGCTACCCAACCGACCCGAAAGCCATTCTGCTCTCCGGCTGGGCTCTTGGAACCGAAAAGATCGCCGGCAAAGCTGCGCTGATCGAGGTAACAATGGGCAAAGGCAAGATCATCCTCTTCGGCTTCCGCCCCCAATACCGAGGGCAATCATTGACGACATTTCCGCTGTTGTTCAATGCGATAAGCCAGTAAGAGAGGAGTTAGCCACGAATTACACGAATGACACAAATGGAGGAAAAGGTACTTTACAAAGAGTTGTCATACAAGATCGTCGGACTTGCGTTTGAGGTGCATCGCGAACTGGGATTCGGCTTTCTCGAAAAGGAAAACGGTATCCTCGCCTGTCAGCAAGCACCCATACGCGTCCCATTCCACGGTCAGATCGTCGGCGAATATGTGGCTGATATTGTTGTGGAAGACTCGATCATCCTGGAGCTGAAAGCGCTGGAGCTCATCAACGAGATCCATAAGGCCCAAACACTCAACTATCTAAAGGCTACCAATTTTCGTCTTGCGCTATTGCTCAATTTTGGCAAATACAAACTAGAATACGAGCGTCTCGTGCTCTAGCTCTTTTATTTGTGCAATTCGTGTAATTCGTGGCAAAAGTTCCCGATATGAACCTCAGAAGAACTTTCCTTTACACGCTGATCGCGTCGGTCGCCGTTAGCGCGGTCATCGGCATCGGCGTGATACTGTTGGGCAATTTTGGCAATATCGAGGTCAGGATACTGATGACGACGCTGACGATAACGGCCACGAGCATCTTGGGCCTCGCGTGCGGGGCGTATTACGAGACGGGACGCGGACACGCGTTGCCGCTGGCGGGAATAGCGCTCGCACTCGTCGCGGCCGTTATGACGTTCCTCATCATCTGGGACGTCCTCGATGAATATGAGAACTACATCCGGGCGACCGGCACTGTGGCTCTCGCGGCGATAGCCTGCGCCCACCTGTCGCTGCTATCGCTCGCACGTCTCGATAAGCGGTTTGCATGGTCACGTATCGCCGCGTTTGTCTTCGTCTGGCTGCTCTCGGCGCTGCTGGCCTATCTCATCTGGTTCGAACCCGACGCCAACAGCGACCTCTTTGCCCGAACGATCGGCGTGCTTTCGATCCTCGTCGCCTCGGTCACGGTCGTGACGCCGGTCTTTCACAAACTGAGCGCCGGCGAACCCGACGTCGCCGACATAGACGCTGAGATCGAGGGACTGAGGTCACGCATCGCGGAACTAGAGCGGCAAAAAGCCGACCTGATTGTCGAGGAGAGTGAAGAAACTGATTCTTCAGTTAATGGTTGATAGTGTTTAGTTATCAGCTAGATTCTTAATTCCTATGCTCAAGTGTCTCATCGCGACTGGTGTCATCGGTATTTTTTGTGCAGGCTGTGGGGCAAACGAGAGTGTGTTGAAGTCGGGCCGTGAGACGCCCGTTCAGGCTAATGTCGAACCGGCGAAAACCACCATCGAAACCGACATCGAGGCAATGCGCACGGCGGGCTTTACTTTTATCTATGTCCTGCGAAGAAAGGATGGACAAAAACTCGACGCAGAGGATCGAGGCGTGTTAAGGCTTCAGACTGCCGATGCAAACCGGCGCGTGACGTCGGATGAAGACAAGGCCGTCGTGATAGGTTCAAACTACGCAGTACCGCCAAAGAACATGTTCGTGCTCTTTGACCGATTTGCCGTCGAGAACTATTCGCCGCCGCTATTGCCGGCTGATGCAAATGCGCCGGCGAATGCCGCAAAATAGCGTATATTAGGTAGAGCTTATGCCCCGACTAAAAGAGCCTGACCCTGAGCCGCAGCCGTCTAAACGCGGCCTTCGCGAACGGCAGCAGACCGCACGCCGCGTTTATCTGGACGCCGCAACGCCGTCCATACGTTCGATCGTTCGAGTGGTGCTGATCACGCTGCTGCTGCTGTTTGTCGCCGGTTGGCTGCAGGTCGTCATCGGCGCTCTGACGTATCTGTTTTTCATCATTGTCCTGTCGGTGTTCTTTGCCTATCTGATCGATCCGATCGTGCGGATAATTCGACGCCCATTCAAAGAACGCGGCCGCGAACGTCTGATGCCACGATCGCTGGCGATCGTTCTGGCATATCTTTTCGTCTTCGTCGTGCTTGGGATTGCGATCTCGAATATTGCGCCGCGTGTCGTCGAACAGGCGAAAGAATTCGGCTCAAATCTTCCGGCGTATGGACAGTCATTCCGGCGGAGTGCAGAGGACCTCAGCCTGCGTTACAACCGGCTGCGGATCCCTGATGAGGTGCAGGCGAAGATCAACGAAAAGGTCACCGAGTTCGGCGGTAGCATCACAAGTAGTCTGGGCGGCTTTGTGCTCGCCCTGGTCACGTATCTGCCGTGGTTCATCCTGATCCCGGTGCTGGCGTTCTTTTTCCTCAAGGACGTCAATCAGTTTCGCCTCTCGGTCCTGAGACTGTTTCCGGCCGGCCGTTGGCGGGCCCGGGCCGAACTCGTGCTGGCAGACGTTAACACAACACTCGCCGCCTACACGCGTGCGCAGCTTATTTCGTGCATCCTGATCGCGTTCGTCTGCACGATCGGCTTCTACATATTGGGGCTCAAATACGCGCTGCTGCTCGGAATACTCGCGGGCATTTTTGAGTT
>JAGOWF010000100.1 GCA_018060305.1 Pyrinomonadaceae bacterium | reverse complement strand
ATTCGGGAACGCCGATAATAGCGGTTTAGTCGTTTCATGTCAGTAGTTTAGTCTATCCACTTTTTGGCTTAACTACCATAGACCCAAAGAATATTAGTGGCAATCGAACTCGGCGGCGTGATAATCGACCAGTCTAAGGACTCGGCGCCGACCAACTTTCCATATTTAAATGCTGCGGTCATAGATGACTTCCTGGCTGTCCTCGAGGAAATCCAAAATGCTGGGGGCATTCGTGGCACGCCGATGGGCAGGCTAGGTGTAAACGAACTGTTTCGGACTTTTGAAACTCAAGTTGAGTATTACAAGCAGTATAAAGCGAATATTGCCGCTCAAAATGCTGGCAAACCAAAACCATATCCTCGAATTGCCAAAGCGGCTAAGGTAACTGAGGACGACTGCCCAGGCACAAGTAATCATGGGGCGGGTTTTTCGGTTGATACTAGCGACTATGCTAAGAAGGTTCGCAACGGTCGTTCGGTCGAGCAGGTATTTAACAAACACGGCTTCTATCGAAATGAGCCGAATGATCCGCCGCATTTTAACTATAAAACCAAACCGACTCACCAGCAGAAGCTTGATGCCCAAGACTATTATCGGAATTGTCTGAAATGATCTCCGCATCTTGAACTCTAGAGTGTGTGGATTAAGTACTGAAGGAAAAATGAAAACATGAGAATTGGTATGTGGCTCCTGATATTATTGTTGATTATTTCATGTGAAACAAAACCGAAGAGTTCGCCAGTACATTCCGAGGTCGGAGGGCCTAGTTTTGAATGGTTGAACGTCGACATTCCTGCGGAGGTATCATTCTTGTCCGTACTCGACAACCGTCTACTAGCATTCACCGACAGGGGGTGGTGGACTGTCGGAGGTCTAAATACCGTTGAGCAATTGCCCGCATTCGAAATCAAAAGAGAACTGCTTGCGAGCAACGACGGATTAGTTACCAGAATAGTACGGAGAAACGGACGTGCGGCGAATGGGCCAACACCGTACTCTAACCTCTGCGTACCGTTAACTGGTGACGGATTCGGTGGCCGAATGTACGTCTTTGCGCAATGTGATCATGGGGAGCAGATTTGGAGGGTAGATTTCACCAAAACCAGTACGGATTTGACGGTTTATAATTTTGATTATCTCGATTCTCACAATCAACCCTTCAGTCGACAGGCACTCAAGGTCACGAATCGTCAAATCTTGTTGCCGTCTGCAAAAAATACTCTTCCGATGCTGGTAACCGAAGATATTAGAAAGCATAAGTGGACGCCACTTTGGATTGGTCCGAGTCAAGGCACAATTGATTCTCTCTATTTCCGGGCTTCTGAAGGGTGGATGGTATTAACGGGGGGGACAGTGCTGAAGTCTTTCGATGGGGGTAAATCCTGGCGTATTGTCGCAAATCTGCGTTCAGTAGTTTCTGAAGCAGTTGAAGACATGGCATTCAGTGATTTAAGTATCGGTTATGTCGCAACGAATGGGGCCGTACATAAAACAACTGATGGAGGAAACACATGGGAGAATATTGATTTGCCACTGGGAAGGAAACGAATACTTGTGGGTGCGTTCGGAGCGCTCATTTACGCTGGTAGTACTGGAGAGTTACTTCGCGAATCATCCGGTGGTGATTGGAGTCCGTTCGGTCGTGTGCCTCCGGGAAGGATAGACGCACTAGTTGTTTTCGATTCAACAATTTTCTCTGCTATCAACGGAAAAGTCTACGCAGCAAAGATTAAATAGTGAGCGGATGGGGGGCGTATTGAGTCAACCGTGCAATATTGCGATTCTCAACCATTTCGACGCGGCGGGGCGGACGGCGCAGTTCAGGCAGTTTACCGGAGTCAGCCATGCGCAGGACGCTAAAGACGTAAAGGTTGACACGACCTATGACGGCGACGGGCGGCCGGTAAAGGAGCAAAAGTTTGATCGTGAGTGCGACGATGCGGAGTTTCCCGGGGAATGCACTGTCGGCTGGTTTGATTTCGGTGCTGTTTACTATCTCTATTCCTCGGTCACGGGGCAAAAGATCACAGATATGGGGAACGGCCTGAACGGAGGCCAGCATGTATATATGGGCGGCACAAAGATCGCCTACTACTCCAACTATGAGAATGGCAACTATCGCCTCTTTACCGAGACCGATCCGGTTACCGGAAGCTGGGTCTACGTTGAATCACCCGGCTCGGTTCCCAACGGCGACTCCTACCGCGCCGAACTAGCTGGCCTCGGCACGTCCGTCCCCCTCACCGCACCCGAATCATTCCCGCCGATACTAAACTACGACGCCGGTTACGTGGGGGACGCGGAGTTTGGCTGCACGGATGAATGGGACGACCGCGTGCCGTGTACCGTTGCGCTAATGTTGGCAAACCGCGGCGAACGGAACAAGGATAAGAAACCTCCTCTTGGACCGGAACTCCCAGACTACTTTATCGGCGCTGACAATAAGCGACAAGGATATCGCGGGCTCCGCAAGGTCTCGTACTACACCGGCTACAACTGGGCAGACGGCGGCGAGCCTATTAACGGCGATATGTGGATTCTCGATCCCAGCCGAAACCGGGGCGGTGACTGCGACCTTCAGGTGCCTACGTTTGACCAATTAGGAACTGTAAATTACGGAGGCTCGGCCGCCCTCTCTTTATTGAATAATACCTATGGAAAAACCGCAAGGCCTCAGTATGAGAGTATGACTCTTCACAACAAGGCAGTATTTCTAAATACTGTGGAAGCTGTCGCGGCACAGGGCGTCAACTTGGCAAACGCGCAATTCGTCGATTTTTACAACGGCGATAGTGGAAAGCCAAATTACGGTATATATGTGTCTGGAGTCGCCACAAAGAACCTTGATACAGCCGGCCTTAAGGAACGACACTATGGCGGTGTCAATTTTGGTCGCCGTCCCGATCAAAACGTAAAGGAGGGCAGCGTTGAGGCAACTGTCCTGGGGAATGGTGATATTGCCTTTGACGTCGATCTTAATAATCCATACAGTGCTGCTTTCCTAGCTCATGCTGTGGAGGCTGGAGAGAATTACTTGCAGAAAAAATCTACCGATCCTGTCGACGCAATGAGACGTCTTAATCATCGAAATGTATTCACCGGGGTTAGGTGTATTCCGAGGGGCAGATGAAAAGCAGTTTCTTTAGATCGTTGATAATCGCGAGTGTCATGGTGTTATTGGCCGGTTCGCCCTCGTCTGCTCAGACGCGAAAGAATTTTCCGTCTAAATCAAAGCCGGAGGCTGACTGGATTACCTACTCGGCCCCAACTGGAACATTCACGATTCGAACACCCGAAAGCCTCGAACATGAAGCAACCTCCGTAGGGCAAAGAAATCGAGTCTCCATGAATTTCGACGAACTAACGCTTTCGAAGTGCATACGTTCCATAGACTATTATTATTTGCGATCTCAGTTTAGGGGTGACAAAGATCGGTTGGTTATTCGTGAGTTGGATATAACGGACTGTGAAATCGAATCGCACGAACTCGGTTTACTGTTTGAGAATAGGTTACTAATGCATCTCACGGGCCGATCCCCGAAAGATCTTCATAGCGACCGACCAGTCAATTTTGCCGGTTTGTATGGAAGAAAGGTCCTTTGGCACTCGGGTTCGACTTATCCTGGCACAAAGGGCTCACCAATCTATAATGCCATCCTAATCGTTTATGCTCCCGGTCGCATGTATGTGCTTGTTTATAATCGAGGGGAAGGGACGATTGGCGAGGAATCAGATATTATACAAAACTTCCGGCCAAAGATGTGTCTTGATTGAAAATGAACGGAAAAAGAAAAGGGTCTGCCTTGCGATCTTGAGGATGTTTGATCTGCGTTGAGATCAGGCAGTTCGCTCACCCGCCGTCCGCCGTCTTTATTCAATGGGGATCGACTGGGAACAGGACACTGTAAAGCAGGAACAGGTCGCGTATGTTAATAATCCGCGTGTTAAGGAGGCTCGCGTTGGCGACGAGGGCAATACGAAGCGAACGACCATTCACTACAAACCGCCGAGCGAAATTGCCGAGGGCGACAATATCGCTCTCTACGGTCTGGAAGACCGGACGGGACTGACTTGCGATTTCGCCATAACTACTACATCTTCCTCGGCGACAGGGTGACGTGGCGTTCGAGGGAGTCCCAGATCTGGAGGTAAACCTTTGTTTCGCGGGGGATGAGGATCGTCCACGAGGCGCCGGCGCGGTTGATGTAGCCGGCGAGTTTTGCGGGGTTTGAGTTATAGCCCGCGGCCATGAGTTGTTCCTGGGTGGCGATCTTTGTTTGTAGGGCGTTATAGACGGTCGGGCTTGCGATCAGGTCGTTCCAGGTCATCTGCATGTAAAGCAGCATCGCCTGCGCGGCGTTCACGTGGTTGCGCATTCCCTCGACAAAATCGGGCATCAGGGCGGCGTTCGGATGGTGTGCGCGGACCATTCTGTATGTGGACGGTATCATCTGCACCATGCCGCCGGCCCCGGCGGAACTTACGGAGTAGCGATACGTCTGGCCCTCGTTTAGGGCGTAGAGCGTGAAGATGTCGTTATAGATATTCGCGTGCGGCTCGGTGCGAAAGCGAAGATGATCGACGTGCTCTACGGTCGAGAGCCGTTCGGCGATGTCGGCGACCTTGGGCTGGATCGAGTAGCCCTTTCGCTTAAGCTGGTCGCGAGCCATATCGATCACGTTGCGAACATAAAAACGTCCGGCGCTAACGACCTCGGGCGTGATCATCTTCGGATGGCTTGAGACGTAATACGCCATCTCCTGAAGCACGCCGCGCGACTCTCGCGGATACTGGACCATCAGCGGCATGTGTTCGTGACCAGCCTGGTCGGTGATCACGACGGGCGTGTTTACGCCATTGCCGCGAATGGTTCGCGAGACAAGCTGTTTTCCGGCCGATGAGATGACCATCGTCGAGGCCCCGTGGGCGAGGAACTGCTCCTTTGTCAGCACATACGAATCGATCTGCCGCGTCCTGTCGTCGTAAAAAGCGACGCGAATGATGCTCGTCGGCACGATCGATACGGTCGATCCGATCGTCATCGGCCGCGTCGCGAGATAACGCTTGGCCTCGGCGAGCTTTGATTTGATCTGCGCAAAGCTCAGGCCCTTGTAATTGAGATTGCTTGCCTGGCTGATCGGCGCTCCGGCTGGGGACGACGGAACCACGATAACAGGCGTCGCCAAGGGCCTCGGAGCAGCCGTCGGTGCGGCCACTGGCTTTACAGGCGGTTTTATTGGCGGCAGCGTGCTGGTCACGATCACTCTCTGCGTCGCAGGCGGCTGCGACTGGCCGGACTGCGCGAATGCGGATGCTGATGCGAGCGAAAATACGATAGCAACGATGCCAATAAGCTTCATAATCTGTTGCGGAGAGCTTGTCTGGAAACTACTGCCGGGGCTGCGAGTCGTCTGCAGGTCTAAGATTCGCCCATTAGCGTGGACGTTGTCAAGGACTTTTCGATATTTTTATAACATATACAACGAATGGTTATGGATATTTCGATTTGTTCGTGAGGCCTGCGGTGCGGTATAACTTGTTCGCACAGGCCATAACGGCCAGCCTATCGCTATGAAAGCTCTTTTTGGAACTGATGGCATTCGCGGCCATGCGGGCGAATTCCCGCTTGATGACAGATCCGTTTTTGCACTCGGTGCTTCGCTTGCACGGCAGCTTTCGGAACGGCTTGGCCGAAACGCACGGATCGTGACGGGCCGCGACACGCGCGAATCGGGGCCGCAGATCGAGGCGGCGTTTCACGCGGGTGCATCGTCAGCCGGTGCTGAGTGTTTGTCTAGTGACGTGTTAACGACGCCGGGCGTGGCGTATATCACCCGCAAATTTGATTTTGATTCGGGTGTCGTCGTGAGCGCGTCACATAACCCTTATCAGGACAATGGCATAAAGATATTCGTACCGTCGGGGAAGAAGATCGAAGCCGCTGTGGAGGGAGCGATCGAGGCGGATATTTACGCGGCATGCGAGGTCGGAGGTGAATCCGCCTACACGCAGGCTGGCAGCCTGCGGTCCGACGAGCGGTTTCGCGTCGATTATTTGCAGCATTTGATCGATGAGGTTGATAGGCTGGATCTGGCGGGCAAAAGGATCGTTGTCGATTGCGCTAACGGGGCAGCATCGATGTTGGCGCCGGAGCTATTCGAGCGTCTGGGTGCGTCCGTCATTGCTATTAATAACCAGCCGGACGGGCGCAATATTAATGAAGGCTGCGGGTCGCTGCACCTCGAACGGCTGCAAGAGGCGGTCGATGAGCACCAGGCCGATGCGGGCGTGGCGTTTGACGGCGATGCGGATCGCGCGCTGTTCGTTGACGAGAACGGTGACATCGTTGACGGCGACGCGACGCTTTGGGTGATGGCACGTTTTCTTAATGAGCACGGCAAGCTCGCGAATTCGACCGTCGTCGCCACGGTGATGAGCAATATCGGGTTGGAAATGGCTCTTGAATCTATCGGCGTTCGCCTCGACCGCACAAATGTCGGCGATAAGTATGTTCTTGAAGAGTTGCTCAAAACAGGTTCAGCCATAGGCGGCGAGCAATCGGGCCATATCATCCTGCCCGAGATCAGCCTGGTCGGTGACGGGATGATGACGGCGTTGATGCTGTTAAAGGCAGTCACGGAACGCGATATGACACTGTCGCAGGCGGTCGCCGGATTTACGAAGTATCCGCAGATACTGGTTAATGTAAAGGTCGGTGAGAAGCGGCCGTTTGACGAGGTGCCCGAGATCGCTGCCGCCGCGGCTGAGCTTGAAAACGAGCTCGACGGCAATGGACGGCTTTTGCTTCGCTATTCGGGCACAGAAAACCTCGCCCGCGTAATGATCGAAGGGAAAGACCAGACAGCGATTGAGGCCCAGGCGAACAGGCTCGGGGACGTGATCGCGGCAGCTATTCCTCCTCATAAGTGAAGAAGCGGAGCATTAAAATCAAGTTTACGCGCCCGGCGGCGAGTTTTCGTGTCACCGTCGGCGGCGGGTTGCTGGCATCCGTCGGACTTTGGGCCTCGGCAGCGCTAAAGCGTGGCGGCGGCAAGGTCGTAGTCGTCTCTAACCCAACTGTTCATAAGCTTTACGGCGAGGTCGTCGAATCGTCGCTGACGGCCGCCGGTTTTACGGTCTCGCGGGTTCTGATGAAGGACGGCGAGGCTAATAAGACGCTCAGAACGGCAGAATCCGCTCTGCAAGCACTTTCAGAGGCTAGCCTGACGCGAACAGACGCGGTCATCGCGTTGGGCGGCGGTGTGGTCGGTGATCTGGCGGGATTTACCGCGAGCGTTTATCTTCGCGGAGTTCGCTGTCTGCAAATACCGACGACACTGCTGGCGATGGTCGACTCATCGGTCGGCGGAAAGACGGGCGTCAATACTGATTTTGGAAAGAATCTGATCGGGTCGTTTCACGATCCCGCCGGTGTTTTGATCGATCCGGAAGTTCTCCGAACCTTGCCGCAACAGGAGCTTGCGGCGGGATGCTGTGAGGTTATCAAACATTCGGCCTTGGCGGGGCGCAGAGAGCTTTGCCGGACGGGCGAGTTCCTGGCCAAATATCCGCTCGATCAGTTTGCCAACCACCTTAACGAAAGGAATTTCAAATCTGAGATCTCAAATTTGATCTTGGCGAATGTCGAGTTCAAATCGCGTATCGTCGCCGGCGACAGCAGAGAAGATGCAGGTCGGACCGACAGTCACTCACGAAAAGTGCTGAATCTCGGCCATACCTTGGCACATGCTCTCGAAAGGGTAACTAATTACAAGCATTTGCGGCATGGCGAGGCGGTCGGCTACGGCATTTTGTTCGCCGCCGAGTTGTCAAAAACTCTTGCTTTGTGCGGCAAGGAGGATGTAAACTTGTTATACGATGTTGTGCATCGCGTCGGCTCTCTGCCGTCGTTGGCCGACATCGATGCCAGAGCGACCGTCGAGGCGTTCGATTTAGACAAGAAGAATATCGCCGGTTCGCGACAGTTTGTCCTGCTTCGCGGCATCGGCAAGCCGGTGATCGTTACCGGCAAAGCCGTCCCACCGAAAACGCTCATAAGCGTCCTCAAAAAATGTTTCAAGAAGTGGGCATGATCTTGATCTAAGGAGTTCAGATGAACCAGATACTGAAAGGCCGCGAGTCCGAACGCGGAAGCGCGGGCGTGAAACTCGTGATCGCAGCCGTCGTGATCGCCCTAGTAGCTCACGCGGGATATAACTATGTGCCCGTCGCGTATGCGGCCGAGAGCCTGAGAACCGACATGATGACAGCGGTCATTCAGGGATTGGCTCTGCCCGGCAAGGTCAGCCCGGTCGAGAATGTAAAGGCTCGAATACATCAATCCGCACAGCGGAACGATGTGCCGGCCGACGCCCTGATCGATGTCAGGCAGAACGGTAACGCGCTGACGGCGCATGTCGTCTATTCAAAGACAGTCAACATTCTGCCATTCGGGTTATATACCTATACCTACAGGTTTGACCACACGGCGACGCCGACGGGATTTTTAATGGATTCGACGAAGAATTAGACGGCGGCCAGGGCGGCGCGCACTTTGGCTGGTTGTATTTGCACGAGTGCCGCTGGTGCATCTGCGAGCCACGTCGAGGGACAAACGCCGCAGGTCGTACATTTTTCAACCGCAGGACACGGAAGGCTCGAGAGCGACTCTTGGGCCTTTTCATGTTCGGTCTTGAGAAATTCGAACGAGAGGCCGCTATCGACTATCGACCATGGCAGGAATTCATCATATGAGCGGTCCCGTGAGGTATGAAAAGCGGCATCGACGCCTGTTTCCCTAAGTGCCTTTTCAATATCGCCGCCGTAACGGGCCGCCGCGTCGATGATAGTCGCTACGGTGCGATCGCCCGACGAGAACAGTGCCTGGCCGTGGGCGATCTTTGCCGACATGAAGCGGACCTCGACATTGGGGATTCGGCTCAGACCCTTACAGACGTATTTAATGCGGCGTTTTAGCTCACGCTCATCGCAGATCGCGTCCCATTGGAGCGGCGTGTTGGGTTTTGGCACAAAGCCGTTGAGCGAGACGATGATCTTACCCGCACGGCCA
>JAGOWF010000311.1 GCA_018060305.1 Pyrinomonadaceae bacterium | reverse complement strand
CTACATTGAGGAACTCGCCAAGTCGTGACGGCTCGGCACCGTTTGCCGGCGCAGCAGCCCGGCGGTTTTCCCGAGGCAGTTCAATGGTGATGGTCGTCCCCTTGTCCTGCCTGCTGCGAACGTTGATAACGCCGTTGTGATCCCGGACGATCTGATAAACGATCGAGAGACCGAGGCCGGTGCCGCCGGTCGTGGATTCGGCGAACGGTTCGAATAGCTGCTCGACCTGTGCGGGCGACATTCCGCGGCCCGTGTCTTCGAATGTGATACGAATGCGGCCGTTCGGTATCGTCGTTACGCCGACGGTCAGCGTTCCGCCGTCGGGCATCGCCTGCATCGCATTGCGTGCAAGGTTCCAAAAGATCTGCTTGAGTTGCGTCGGATCGGCTGAGATAACGACCGGCGCGTCCGGCAGATCGTCAACCAGAACGTGCCCCTCGCGAACGTCAGGACTATGCCGCAGCAGCGTAAACGTGTCGCGTATCGCCCGGCCGACGTCGGTTTCGGCAAATTCCCCCGCCGCAGGCCGGGCATAGCTTAGGAAGTTGGTGATGATGCTGTTGAGCCGGTCTGATTCCTTTAGGATGATGTCCATCAGGCCCGATTGCGACGATTCGGCCGGGGTTTTCGACTCGAGCACCTGAATGGCACCGCGCATCGCTCCGAGCGGATTGCGTATCTCGTGCGCGAGGCCCGCCGCTACGCGGCCGACTGCGGCCAGACGATCCTTGCGGCGGACGCTTTCCTCCATCGAGCGTATCTCTGTCAGATCCTGGAAAGTCACGATCAAGCCCGTCGCTTCATTTGCCTCAGAGAATAGCAGCGACACGCTAAATCCGATCCTCACAGCAAACCCGTCGGGCGTCAGCAGGTCCGTCTCAAACCGTGGCAACTGGTCGCCATCGCCGGCCGCCGCGAGACTGAGGTCGATCTGCTCCTGAATATCGCCAAAGAGCCTGGATATATTCGCGCCTTCTACCTCGTCGAGCCGATAGCCCGTTATCTCTGCCGCCGCCGCATTTAGCGTATAGATCGTGCCGTCGAGGTCTGTGGTGATCAGGCCCGAGCGTATGGACTCAACGATGCGTTCATGACGGACGCGCAGGCTGGCAAGCGTTTTGGTGGTTTCCTCGAGTTCCTGACCTGATGAATACCGGCCGGAGAGCTTTGAAGCGAGTAGCCCGACGACGAGCAGGGCGACGATATGAAAACTGACGACCTGCACCGCGCGTCCGGCCTCGAGCGATGGGCCAAACGTGTCGATCACGGCATTTCCGGTCAGAACGGCCAGTGAAACGAACAAGAACGTGCAGACAGCCGCCATCAATAGCGTTGATAACGGATGCAAAAAGAAGCTCGCTACGCTGATCAGGACGATATAAAGCGTTATATAAGGCGACGAAAGATCGCCCGTCCGCCAGATCAGCCAAGTTATCAGCAGAGCGTCGAGCAGGAACTGCACCCGTATCTGCCATCCGTAACGTCCGCTCAGCCTCAGCAGGAAGAAATAGACGATCGTCAGCCCGACTGAAATGACAAAAACTAGAAACAGCCCTTGAGGAAAACTCTCAAACGACAGCCGAAGCGTGCCCGAGTACCAGATCCAGGTCGTAATGAGCAGCACAAAGATGACCATCAGCCGACCGATGATCAATGTTTGCAAGCGCAATAACTGACGGGCGTTGGCGATGGCGTCCTTTTCGTCTAAACTGTGCATACTCTCGGATCGAATATGGAGAAAACGCTAATCGACTCACCAGCCTATGAAGAACGGCCCTGGGGCAGTTTTACCATATTGGACGAGTCGGACGACTACAAAGTAAAGAGGATCGAGGTATTGCCGGGAAAACGCCTGAGCTACCAGCGGCATCGCAGCCGCGCCGAGCATTGGCACGTTGTTCGCGGCACTGCTAAAGTAACATTAAACGGTGTTGAAATACTAGTCAATACAGGCTCGACTATCGATATCGCGACCGGTGATGCACACCGTGTGGCAAACCCGTCTGATATCGACATTCTCGTTTTTATCGAGACACAAACCGGCTCTTACTTCGGTGAAGATGATATCGAGCGGATCGAGGACGACTTTGGCCGTCTGTGACCCCGTTCGATCAAGCCGCGACAATAATGGCGGCGGCCTCGCCCAGATCATTGGCTATAATCTCCGGGCGGCCGTTAAGCATCCCGCGATGAACTCGGCCGTAGCCCGTTAGAACGAGGGCGGTGCTCACGCCTGCGGCCTGGCCGGCCTCCACGTCGGCACACTTATCGCCGATCATCCATGACTTTACGAGGTCGATGTCGAGGTCGCGGGTGGCGGTCTCGATCATTCCGGTAAGCGGTTTTCGGCACGAGCATCCGTCGCAGGGCAGATGCGGACAGAAATAGAACGCATCGATCGTGTCGTCAAGTTCCGTCTGTATGGCGTCGTGAATTGCGTGCATATCGGCTTCCGTGTAGATGCCGCGACCGATGCCGGATTGGTTTGTTACAACGACAACGACATAACCCGCCGTCTTGAACTGTTGGACAGCAGCTTTTGTAAACGGAAACAGCCGCAGATCCTCAACACGCGAGAGATAGTTGACCTCTTCGATCAGGGTGCCGTCACGGTCAAGGAATATGGCTGGGCGTTTCATTAGAAGCTAGGGGCGCTGCTCCGCGATCACTCCGATCGTTACCTCCGTTGCGTCTTCGCGATCTTGCGTCTTTGCGTTGAATATTTCTTCTGTCGTCGCGAACACGGCCTCAGGCGT
>JAGOWF010000099.1 GCA_018060305.1 Pyrinomonadaceae bacterium | reverse complement strand
GCTCGCCGCCGGCATCGCGGAGCCGGAGCGGTTTCGCACGATCTATAGCGGAATGGAGCTCGACTGGTTTCTCAATGCAAAATTCGACGCAGAGGCCGTAAAACGCGAATTTGGCATTCCGCTCGACGCACCGGTCGTCGGCAAGATCGCACGCCTATTTGAGTTAAAAGGCCACGATCAATTATTGGATGCCGCGCCCAATATCGTTCGTCGCGTGCCAAATGTGAGGTTTTTTCTGATCGGCGACGGCGTGCTGCTCGAACATTTGCAAAAACGTGCCTCCGGCTACGGCATCCTCGACAACTTCGTCTTTGCCGGCCTGATCGAACGCGAGCGGATACCGGAGATGATCTCGGCGATGGACGTTGTAGTTCACACGAGCCTGCGCGAGGGCCTGGCACGCGTGCTGCCGCAATCGCTTGCCATGGGCAAGCCGTGCGTGTCGTTTGACATCGATGGGGCACCGGAGGTCGTCATCGACGACCACACGGGCTTTCTTGTAAAGCCCTTTGATTCAGCCGGTTTGGCGGATGGAGTTTCGCGTCTGCTTGAAGATGAGGAACTGAGACAAAAGTTTGGCGAAAACGGAAAAAAGCACGTTGATCCAAACTTTCGTGCGGAGAAAATGGTCGCAGACATATCGGAGGTCTATCAGATGCTCCTTAAGAAAAAGGCCGACCGCGTCGCGGCGTTTGACAGCCGGTAACGCAATCGATTTTTTGCCTTTTGGACCAAAAGCAGGATAATGAATAAGGTGCGATGAAGTTTTTTTCGGACATTCGACTGTTGCTGCTGGCCGTCTGGCTGGGTGCGGCGGTTTTCTTTATTGCCGTTGCCCAAGCGGCGTTCAACGTCGTAGAACAGCGCGAGTTGGCCGGTGCCGTCGTTAATCGCACACTTGCCGTTCTGCAATACGGTGGCATTGGAATAGCAGGCGTGCTGGTGTTGACCTCTCTTGTTGGGACGGCACGTATCGGGGCGTTTTGGTTGTGGGTCGAACGATTCTTGCTGCTCATCCTTGCCGCGGCGTGCGCGGTCGGACAGTTTGTGATCGGATTTTGGCTGTCGTCATTGCGTTCGCAGATCGGCCGGCCGATAGATGAAGTTGCCGTCGATGACCCGCTACGGGTGCAGTTCGATGCGATCCACGAGTATTCGGTTTGGGTACTGTTTGTCGGCATGGCCGCGGCATTGATTGCGTTCTTTATCATCGCGAATCGAAAATTCAATAAACCAACGGCCGACGCAAAGGACGACATCTACGACTTTTCAAAGGAATTCAAGACCTAATCTATGCAGGTGATCGAAAACTTGGCGGATTTCACTTCGCGATTCGGCCGTTGGCGTGCGAATGACTCGCTCGTGGGCTATCCGTTCGTCCACAACGTCCACGCACCATTGACGCCCGTGCGGCGGGCATTGCCGATGCTCAATCTGGCGGTGATCTCGTCGGCCGGCGGTTATATCGACGGCACCGAGGCGTTCGATACCGAGTCGAAGGACGGCGATCTATCGTATCGCGAGATACCGATCGAAGTGACTGCCGAAGACATTTGTTACGCCGCAAAGGGTTTTGATCCAGGCGCCGTTAATGCCGACCGAAACGTGCAGGTCCCGATCGACCGGCTGCTCGAATACGAGGCAAACGCCGTGATCGGCAGCCTGAACAGCGTTTGGTGGTCGATCAGCAGTTGGATACCCAATGCTGCACTTGTCGCGGAAGAACTCGGCCCACAGCTTGCCGAGCGGCTGCACAGATACGAGGTCCAGGCCGCGCTTCTCATCCCGGCGTCGAAGCTCTGTCATCAAACCATCGGGATCATCGCCCGCGTGATCGAGTTGTCGGGGATTCCCACGATGACGTTATCGGTCGATCCGGCGACGACCGACATGGTCCGCCCGCCCCGCACGGCATACTATACGGGTGAATTCGGATCGATCGCAGGCGAACCGAACTGGCGAGAGCATCAGCTTCGCATCCTCGATGAAGCGTTGCGGTGGATGGAGACGTTCGACCAGCCGGGCTCACGAAAGCTGACGGTCGCGCTTCAGACAAAGGTCGAGGCGGCACGGGGCGAACGCTAGGTCACCGACCGCTCATTTGCCACGCCTTCAGCCCCTCGATCGGATAGATCAGCATGATAATGTTGATCACCAGGCTGTCGCGAATCCAGAGGATCAGTATCACCTCGGTCGCGATAAAAAAGATCAACGAACGCAGAAATCCTAACCTTTTCGCCAACCCGAAGCCCGCCGCACAGCAGACGATGTCGGCAAGTGAGTTGATTATCGAATCGCCAAAGTAATCGAGTGACAACGTCACCGTGCGATAGCGTTCGATGATATAGGACGAGTTCTCGGCGATCTCCCAAGTCGCCTCGATCATTACGGCCATCACAAACCGCCAAGCCACCGGCACCCGGCCAAAGATGAGCCCGAGGAGCCAGAATTCGAGCACTCCGTGGAGAACGTGCGTAAATGCGTATGGATCGATGAGATGTTGAGAGTTGTGCGTCGTCCAGATGTCCCATGACCAAGGGACCAGATCGCCCGCCTGACACCACCAAACGCGCCCCTGCAGCGATAGGATGATTGCTGATACGGCAATGATCGCAACGAACGCGATGACGGTCTTTCGCTGTATTAGATTGTTCTCGGTCAAATGCTATTCGGTTGAGACGCTCTCGTCGCCCTGAAGCGCCGCATGCAGCGTATGCCAACTGAGCGATGCACACTTAACGCGTGCCGGAAACTCGAGCACGCCGGCAAATACTCGCAGCTTACCAAGGTGCGTCGCTTCCGCCTCAGGATCGAGACCGCCGGTCACCATCCGGTGAAACTCATCAAACAGTTCTTCTACCTCGCCTCTCGTTCGGCCCTTAACGGCCTGCGTCATCATTGACGCCGAGGCCTTTGAGATCGCGCAGCCGGAGCCCTTGAACGCGACGTCATCCACAACATCGTCTTTGACCTTCAGATATACGCGCAGCGCGTCACCGCAGAGTGGGTTGTTGCCGTCTGCCGAGCGATCGGCGTCCTCGATCTCGCGAAAGTTACGCGGGTTCTTGTTGTGCTCCAGGATCGTTTCCTGATATAGGTCGCTAAGTTCTGACATCTAGGACAATCCTACAATATTGCCGTGCTCATCGATATCGACCTGTTCGGCTGCGGGATGCTCCGGAAGTGCCGGCATCGTTCGCATATCGCCACAGATCGGGTAGATGAATCCCGCACCGACACTAGCCCTAACCTCGCGGATCGGCAGCGTGAAGCCCGTCGGAGCACCCTTAAGCTTCGGATCGTGGCTCAGGCTCAGGTGCGTCTTCGCCATACAGATCGGCAGGCCGCCAAAGCCATTCTCTTCGTAGGCTTTGATCTGCTGGTCGGCAAATGGCTCGTACCAGACATCCTCGGCGCCATATATCTTTTGTGCAATTGTCTCTATCTTCGACTTGATCGGCTGGTCGAGGTCGTAGAGGAACTTGAACTCGCTTGGCTGCTCGGCAGCGGCAATGACCATCTCGGCAAGTTCGACAGCTCCCTTACCTCCATCGGCCCAGTGTGTTGACACCGCCGCCCCGAGCGCACCTGACTCGATCGCAATTCGTTTGACTGCATCTATCTCGTCGGCGTGGTCCGACTCAAATGCGTTGATCGCGACAACGGGCGTCACACCGTGAATGCGGACATTCTCGATCTGCTTTCGCAGGTTTGACGCTCCCGCCTCAATGTCGGCTACATTGTTCTCCAGCATTTCGGGCGGCAACGGCTTGCCGGCGATGATCTTGTACTTGCCGCTGTGTGACTTGAGGGCGCGGATCGTGGTTACGATGACGCAGGCGTCAGGCGTCAGGCCGCTGTAGCGGCACTTTATATTGAAAAACTTCTCGGCACCGATATCGGCTCCAAAACCTGATTCCGTCATCACATATTCAGCCGTCTTGACGCCGATCAGATCGGCCAGGATGCTGCTGTTGCCGTGGGCAACATTTGCGAAGGGCCCCGCGTGGACAAGTGCCGGCGTATTCTCTAGCGTCTGCATTATGGTTGGCCTGATCGCGTCGCGCATCAGAACGGTCATCGCCCCGGCCGCCCCTACCTCCTCGGCCGTCACGGGTTTTTTGTCGTGCGTCAGCCCGACAACTATCCGCCCAAACCGTTCACGCATGTCGCGCAACGACGTCGTCAATGCCAGGATCGCCATCACCTCTGAGGCAACCGTGATGTCGAAACCCGTCTCGCGTGGAATGCCGCCCTCCATACGACCGCCGAGGCCGACGATTATCTTTCTGAGGGCGCGGTCATTTGTATCGACGACGCGTTTCCACGTAATGCTGTGCGGATTGATATTGAGTGGATTGCCGCGAAGCAGGCGATTATCGATCATCGCAGCCAGCAGGTTGTTTGCGGCCGTCACGGCGTGAATGTCTCCAGTAAGGTTCAGGTTGAACGTCTCCATCGGGACAACCTGAGCGTGACCGCCCCCGGCGGCTCCTCCCTTGATGCCAAACGTGGGCCCTTGTGAGGGCTGTCTTAGCGTTACGACAGCGCGCTTGCCGATGTGCTTCATCGCCTGGCCGAGGCCGATCAGCGTCGTAGATTTACCTTCGCCCAACGGTGTCGGAGTAATCGCAGAGATGTCGATATACTTTGCGTTCGGGCGATCCTTTAACTTGTCGAGGACGTCCAGTCGGACCTTGGCGATATAAGGGCTGCCATAGCGGTCAATATCATCATGGCCAAGCCCTAGCTGTTCGGCGATCTCCTCGACCGGGCGAAGTTTGGCACGCTGCGCGATGTAGAGGTCTGAGTGCATTCAGTGATTATCGCCTGATTTCTGCTGTGAGTGAAGTGACGAAACTCACAAGCCTAGGCAAAGACCTCTATCACTTTCTGGATGGAATCCGCGAGCTTGCCGACTTCTTCGCGGGTGTTGTAAAAGGCAAAACTCGCTCGCGCGGTTGCCGGCACATCAAAGAACTGCATCACCGGCTGTGCGCAATGATGCCCTGCCCTGATAGCGATGCCCTGTTGATCGAGGATCGTTCCAATGTCGTGCGGGTGGATGCCTTCGATGGTGAACGAGAGAACGCTGGCCTTGTTGGCGGCTGTTCCCACAATTGTCACGCCGGGAATGTCGGCGAGGCGGCTTGTGGCGTATTCGAGCAGTTCGTGCTCGTACGCTGCGGCCGCTTCGAAATCCAATGTGTTGATGTAATCGATCGCAGCACCGAGCCCAATGCCTGCGGCGATGGCCGGCGTTCCGGCCTCGAATTTTTCGGGGATCGGGGCAAAGGTCGTTTTCTCGAAACTCACCGTGCGGATCATTCCGCCGCCCGTTTGATATGGCGGCATCTCGTCGAGCCATTTACGCTTACCGTAAACGACACCGCTGCCGGTCGGGGCGAACATTTTGTGACCCGAAAAGACGAAAAAATCCGCGTCGAGGTCCTGTACATCGACCGGGAAATGAGGCACGCTCTGGGCAGCATCGACGCACACCGGCACGCCGAACTTGTGGGCGGTCGCGATCATTTCCTTGATAGGATTGACCGTGCCCAATGCGTTTGAGACGTGCGCGACCGCGACGATCCGGGTCCGCTCATTGAGCATGTTCTCGAACTCGTCGATGATCAACTCGCCACGGTCATTCATCGGAATGACCTTGATCTTGGCGCCGCGGTCGTCGGCGATCATCTGCCACGGGATGATGTTCGAGTGGTGCTCCATCTGCGAGATAAGTAGCTCGTCACCTTGGTTAATAAACTTCTTCCCGTATGACTGAGCGACCAGATTGATACCCTCGGTCGTGCCGCGAACAAAGATACACTCCTTGACGTCGGGAGCATTGATAAATCGCTTTACTTTCTCCCTGGCGGCTTCATACGCGGTCGTGGCATGCTGAGACAGGTAGTGAACGCCGCGATGAATGTTTGAGTGCTCTTCGGCGAGATACTTCGATGTGCGGTCGATCACCGACTGCGGCACCTGCGACGACGCGGCGTTATCAAGATACACGAGCGGCTGGCCGTTTACCGTCTGCGAAAGCACGGGAAAATCGCGTCTTACCTTGTCCACATCGAAAGCCATTTCTTTTGCCACAGAGGTCACAGAGTTCACCGAGAGTTAAATAACCGTTCCTAACCGATTCAAGACCATCGCATCAAGGTCAGTCTTGATCGATTCTATGGCGATCTTGTTAATGATCTCCTCAGCAAAGCCATACGTCAGCAGATTTCGCGCGAGTGTCTCGGGCAGGCCGCGTGTCAGCAGATAGAAAAGCTCCTCTTCCTCGAGCTGCCCGACGGTCGCTCCGTGGGCGCACTTTACGTCGTCATTGAATATCTCAAGCTGCGGCTTTGTATCGACGCGTGCATCGTTCGACAACAGAAGGTTTTTATTTGATTGCTGTGCATCAGTGCCGTGCGCATTCTCACGAACAAAGACTTTCCCGTTAAACACCCCCCGCGACTTGTCGTTGAGCACGCCCTTGTAATTCTGGTGTGATGTGCAGTTTGGAACGGTGTGGTCGATCACCGAATGCGTGTCGCTGTGCTGTGTTTCCGAGAGCATATACAGCCCGTCAACCCAAGCCTCACCGCCCTCGGCGGTGAATTTCACATCGATATCGTGCCGCGAGATCGCGCCGCCGAGGTTGATCGAGGTCAGGTCGTATCGGCTGTCGCGCCCCATGCTGACCTCGGAAACGCCGTAATGAAATGCCTCGGCCGAGTCACGCTGCACGCGATAGTGCGTCAGGCTTGCGTTATCCTCGACGACGATTTGAGCGGCGGCGTTCGTAAAACTCTGCGCTTGCGAGTCGTAGGTTTCGATCATCGTTGCCTTGCTGCCTGATTCGGCGACAACGATAATGTGAGGAAAGATCGCCCGACCGTCGTCACCGGCAAATAAAAACTCAACGGGCTCGTCGATGATCGTGTCCTTCGCGATGCGGAGGACGGCTATCTTTGCAAACGCAAGATTTAGCGCGGTAAAGCCGTTTCGATCTGCACGAAATTGGCGCACAACGTCGAGCGGGACTTCCTGCCCAGCCGCGATCGAAGAGACATCGACCGCCCATTCGATTGCAGCCAATGCCGTGACATTCGTGTACTTCCAGTCTTCATTTTGCGGCGTTGGGAAGCCGTTCGATTCAAAAAAGCTGAAAGCCTCTTCACGAAGTCCGCGCAGTCTTTCGTCCGGTTCGTTCGCTATCGAGTCACGAAACCGCGCGCCAAAATTAGTCTCTCTTGCCAGTTGTGCAGCCATCATTTCGCGGCGGCCTTGACCCAGTCGTAGCCCTTTTCCTCCAACTCGACGGCAAGCCCCTTGCCCCCTTCCTTGACGATCTTGCCGTCTGCCAGGACGTGGACAAAATCGGGCTCGATGTAGTTGAGAAGCCGCTGATAGTGCGTGACGAGGATGATCGCATTGTCGTCGCTGCGCAGCTTGTTGACGCCCTCGGCGACTATGCGCAAGGCGTCGATGTCGAGGCCGGAATCGGTCTCATCGAGTATCGCGAGCTTTGGTTCTAGCACCGCCATTTGCAGTATCTCATTGCGTTTCTTCTCTCCGCCTGAGAATCCTTCATTGACCGACCGCTTAAAAAACTGTGGATCCATATCGACGATCTTGGCTTTCTCTTTCAGGTAATCGTTAAATTCCAGCGGATCAAGTTCCTCCTCACCGAGGTGTTTCATCTTCTCGTTATATGCGAGGCGTAGAAACTGCGAATTCGACACGCCCGGGACCTCGACCGGATACTGGAAAGCCATAAAGACGCCTTCGCGTGCGCGCTCGTCCGGTTCAAGTTCGAGCAAATTCTTGCTCTCGTAAAGCACATCGCCTGAGATCACTTCGTAGCTCGGATGACCGGCCAGTACCTTCGACAAGGTGGATTTGCCGGAACCATTGGGCCCCATGATCGCGTGGACCTCGCCCTTTTCGACCTGCAGATTCAAGCCCTTCAATATCTCTTTGCCGCCAATACCGGCATGTAAACCCTTTATTTCTAGTAACATTTCAATCCAGCACTTTCTCCATTTCTATCCCCGCCATGCCGAACCATTCTTCAGGCGGCGTCTCGCGCAGGATATAGAATCCATTCTTCTCATATAACGGCTTTGCCCGCGGGAGCACGAAGGTGGTGTAGAGATAGAGTTTATTGAATCCCTCATCTCGCGCGTGCTCCTCGAGTGCTGCCAGCAGTCGGTGCCCGATCCCGTAACCCTGAGCCACCGGCACGACACCCATCGAACGGATGTAGAACCGCTCGCCGTCCCGTAACCCTGAAACAGTGCCCGCCGGCTCGCCGCCCATAAACGCCAGCCAGATCGGCCCTTCGGCAAAGCGTTCTCTGATATCGTTCGCACGGATGGCCGTATGGGCATAGGCTTCTGGCGTATATAGATGCCGAAACGGAGCAAAAGCCTCCGTTATCACCGCTTCGACCAAATGTTCGTCGCCCGGCCCCGCTAACCTTACCGCAACCCTAGGTGAGCCCTTGCCCTCATCCATACGTTCCACTCAAAAACTTGCAGACCGACATTTCGACAGATCGACATGCGGCGTAATGAGTCCGCTCATCCGACTGTCCCTTCGAGCTTCAATCCCAATAACTTCTGAGCTTCGACGGCATATTCCATCGGCAGTTCACGAAAGACTTCTTTGCAAAAACCATTAATGATCAGCGACACCGCATCCTCTTGTGAGATGCCGCGTTGCTGAAGATAGAAGAGCTGCTCTTCGCTGATCTTCGACGTTGTCGCCTCATGCTCAACGCGGGCAGTGTTATTCATAATCTCGATGTAGGGAAACGTGTTTGCCTCCGACTTGCCGCCGATCAACATTGAGTCGCATTGCGTATAGTTTCGAGCACCGGTCGCTTTCGGCATGATCTTTACGAGCCCGCGATACGAGTTGTTCGACCTGCCGGCAGAGATGCCTTTTGAGATGATCGTTGACTTGGTGTTCTTGCCGAGGTGGATCATCTTCGTGCCTGTATCGGCGATCTGGGCGTTGTTGGTGAGAGCGACCGAGTAAAACTCACCGATCGAATTGTCGCCCTGCAGGATGACACTGGGGTACTTCCACGTTATCGCCGAGCCGGTCTCGACCTGTGTCCATGAGATCTTTGAGTTGACGCCCCGACACGCGCCGCGTTT
>JAGOWF010000098.1:4527-9172 GCA_018060305.1 Pyrinomonadaceae bacterium | reverse complement strand
CTTTAGCGGGCCGCCAAACGTCCATCCGTACTGGCCACGTTTATAGGGTGGTTTTTTGTTCGGATCGCCGTCGATGATGGGTGCGAGAGCATTTTTGGCCTGAATGGATTTGTGACGGATAAAGCCAAAGAAGCTGCCGTGAAAATCGTCTGTGCCGCGGCGCGTGACGACATTGACGATACCGCCGGTCGCACGGCCAAACTCGGGCATGTAGCTGTTGGTCGTGACCTGATACTCCTGAACCGCCTCCTGCGAGACGGTCGAGCGGGCGGCATTGATCGAATTGTCGGTAAAGTCGGCCCCGTCCACCTGAACGAGCGTCGAACGCCCGCGCTGGCCGCCGATGTTGAGACCCGACGTCGGAGCCGGGCCGATCGGACGGCCGTTGTCGCGGCCGACGGTCGAGATCGTCAGGGCAAAGCCGGTGGCACTTCGTTCGTTGATCGGCAGATTCTGAATGCGGGCCTGATCGATGGTATTTGAGATATTTGTCTTGGTCGGCTCTATGAGCTGTACGTCATCGCCCGAGACGTTGACAACGGCCGACGCCTCGCCGACCTCGAGCTTGATGGTCAACTCGGCGCTCTGTCCGACGGTGAGCCTGATGCCTGAGATGACGCTCTTTTTGAACGTCGATGCCTCAGCCGTCACTTCATACTCGCCCGGCGGCAGGCCGATCATCGTGTAACCGCCCTGGTCTCCGGTCACTACCGTGCGCGTGACGCCGGCACCTCTGAGCCGCGCCGTTACGGTTGCGCCCGATACTACAGCGCCGGTCGGATCGGTCACCGTGCCCGCAAGGTCGGCCGAATTTGCCTGCGACTGTGCAAGGGTAGAAAAGCTGAACACCAGGGCCACTGCGAGGCACATCGCCATCTTTGCAGCCACGCGTGAAAGCTCAGACGTAAATACTCTCATTGTTGATCTCCTTTACCTGCAGAATGGTCGCCGGATAGGGGAACTCTCTAGGTATTTCTTAGACACGTTTCGGGGCGCTGGATTGGGGCGTTTCCCGGTCTCGTGTCAAACAACCTAAGGACTTTGTCCGGCAGATATTTATACGGAACTGATTACTGTTGAATTTGTAACCCAAAACGCGGCCTAAGGCAAGTAAATAGAAAGACTTTTGCCGCGAATTACACGAATTACACAAATAACTGTCTTCATTTGTGTAATTCGTGCAATTCGTGGCTAATATCTTCTTAATGAAGATCATCCCGCTCGCCATCCCGACGCCGTTCTATGTCGGTGATGTAAATGTTTATCTTGTAAAAGAAGATCCGCTGACGCTGATCGACGTCGGGCCAAAGACGCCCGAGGCCGCCGACGTTCTCCGCCGCAAGCTCGGCGAGAATGGTGTCAAATTCAGCGACATTCGCCGAATACTATTGACTCACGCTCACGAGGACCACTGCGGCCTCGCCAAACAGGTGCGCGACGAGGCGAAAGATGCGGAAGTCTTTGTTCACGAATGGGAAACGGGACATCTGTTTGGCCGGCTCGCACGCGAGGAACATCGGATGCTGATGCATCGCTCGGGCGTGCCCGACGCTGTCTTTGACGAGATGCAGGCGTTGTATGAAGAGATCAGCCTGCTGACCGATTCGCTTGGCGAGGGCGAATTCCGGCCGCTCGCTGACGAGATGGAGATCGAATTCGCCGGCGGCTCTTTGCGGGTTTTGCATACGCCGGGCCACACGCCCGGCTCGTGCTCATTTGTCCGCGAGGCCGACCGCACGCTCATCTGCGGCGATTGCGTTCTAAAGCGCATCACGCCGAATCCGATCCTGTCGCCCGACCCGGCCGATCCGACGCGGCGGTTCAGATCGCTCGCGGAATATCTCGTGAGCCTTGCTCGGCTAAGGTCGCTCTCGCCGACGCTCGTTTACGGCGGCCACGGCGAGCCGGTGACAGATTTTGAAGAGATATTCCACCGGTATGTGCGCGCCATCGACGACCGCCAGGCCCGCGTCGTGTCGCTGGTCACCGGCGACGGCGTGACCGCATTTGACGTAGCCAAGCGGCTGTTCCCCGACTCATTCAGCCACGATGTGCACAGGTTTCTGGCGATTTCAGAAGCTATCGCCCACCTCGACTACGCGGCGTCCGAGGGCAAGATCGGCGTGGAGATGAGTAGAGAGGTTGAGTATTACAGGGGGAGTTAGGTCTTGACCTTCCGCTTTTCGTTCTCGATGCCTTGGGCCAGCATCATTTTGATCAGGCTTTGATACGGCACGTCATATCGGTTTGCCATTGTTTTGAGCGTCCCGATCATACCTTCCGGCAGACGGATCGATATCGACCTGAGCGTCGGCTTGAGGTTTGGAAAGTCGCCCCGACGAGTCTTTGACATATCAACATAGTCGAGCGGCGAATGTGTCGCCCAAAACTCCCGCTCGTCGTCCTCGTTCTTAAACTTAGGCATTTTCTTCATGGTTCTGGTAGAGCCTCTGCTCTCTGCGGTTCCTATCGCGGGCGGAGATCACCCTTATCAGGTTTCTTCGCATTGTAAACACCACCGTCAACAGTCTTGCTGTGTTCGTAACGCCAAACGCGAAAACTCGTTCTTCCGATTCTGAGTGCCTGGCATCGTCCGCCAAGAGCAGCGGTGAGTTGAAAAATATTTCCTCACACTCACCATCAGAGACATCATGCCGGCGGCGATTCTTGCCAGAATTACCATTATCCCAGTCAAACCCCTCAGCCGTCGCAAGGTGATCCACATGTCAGATTGTATATTTTTAGAATATACAATTCAAGTAGTTTCTGCCAGGAACGTCGGTTGGCATTACGGAAACCTGTAAATCAGAAAAGCGTCAGAACTCCGCGGTCCAGGTCATTCTCAAAAAGGCAGATATCTTCAAAATGGTTTCTTAACATTGATTCGACCGAATCAGTAGAGCAGTTTCCCCGGCGTATCCAAATGACCTTCGGCGGCCCCCCGAAAAGGGAGTGAAGCTCGCCATAATCCGCATCTTTCGTGACGACCGCAAATTTCTCAGCGGCCGCAAAGGTGCGAATCTCGCGATCGCTCATTCGATCCATCTCGAGGCTGAAAACGTGATCCGAATCCGGAAATAGATCACTTAACTGTGTAACAAGTCTGGGAGAAAGATTGTGGTCGAAGAGCAGCTTCATGCCGCAACCAGGATTTGCTGCTTCTCACGATCTGCTGCGTAAGCCAGGCTGGCGAGAATGTCGTCATTCGTCAGATATGGAAAGTCAGCAAGTATCTGCTCATGCGTCATGCCTGAGGCAAGATAATCGAGCACGTCGTAAACCGTTATGCGCATGCCTCGAATACACGGTTTACCTCCGCGTTTTCCCGGTTCGATAGTGATGATGTCGCGGTAGTTCATAGCAGAAGCATATCACGCATCCGACGCGCCGATATTATTTCTTCACCGCGGAGCCGGAGGCAAGGCCGGCGTGGAGATCAACCGGAAGGATGAATTCTACCGAACAAACGAATTGCAGAAGCCCGACCGTTAGGGAGGGCGTAACACTCGACGTTGAATGTATCGCCCTTGCTTACGCGCGGGCTTCTGCAACGCGGGCCGACGGACGTTGCGGAAGCCCGACCGTGAGGGAGGGCGTAACACTCGACGTTGAATATATCGCCCTTGCTTACGCGCGGGCTTCTGCAACGCGGGCCGACGGACGTTGCGGAAGCCCGACCGTGAGGGAGGGCGTAACACTCGACGTTGAACGTATCGCCCTTGCCCACGCGCGGGCTTCTGCAACGCGGGCCGACGGACGTTGCGGAAGCCCGACCGTTAGGGAGGGCGTAACACTCGACGTTGAATGTATCGCCCTTGCTTACGCGCGGGCTTCTGTAATGTCTTTATGGCAACGCCGCCTCGAACGAGACGTTTGACGTTGCGGCCATGTGGCCGATGGTGTCGGTGATATTTGTCATGTCTGCAAAGCCGGGCAGTTGGCGCAACCGTTGAGTGACCTTGGTGTCGATCGTGTCGAGGCCGTCGCCCTTGGAAAAGAGCGTTTGGACGAGATACTGCGTGCGCGCCAGCGCAAGCGAACCTTGCCCGACGGGGGCCCAGAAGTGGTTTGCGACAAAGCGGGCGATGCGGCGCGATGTCTTGTTGCGGCTGAGCTCGAGCTTGGCGACGCTCCAATAGAACTGGTTGTGTGCCGATTCTTCTTTGATAATGGCGTCGAGGATCGGGTTTAACACGGGATGATCGGTCAGCGCTTTTAATCTGCGATAGCCCTGCGCGGCCTCCATCTCGTGGATCGCTCCGAATGTCATATGCGTCGCCGTAAACCGCTTGCCGATCAGGTTTGTGAGCGTCGTCAGCATAAAGGCGTTCGTCCGGTAGGCCGCTGTCACGTTGCGCCGCACCTGTTCCTGCCAGTTTTTGTCCGATTCATAGCCGAGTTCGTTTAGGAATCTATCCATCATCTCGCCGTGCGTGATCTCTTCGACGCCCCAGCGTTCCATGAACTTGCTGATGTGCGGGTCTTTGCCCGTTGGCGTCCGGCGCAGCTCGCGGTGATACATATCGGTCAGCGTCTCGACGTCGCGCATATAGAACAGGACGGGCACAAACCGCTCATCAAACGGCGTGTCGCGCACCTTGCCCCACGGGACCGACGAGATAAACTCCGGCGTCAGCGCCCGCTC
>JAGOWF010000098.1:0-4427 GCA_018060305.1 Pyrinomonadaceae bacterium | reverse complement strand
TCGGATGCGTTTAACACGCGGTAAATAATATAATGGAATTTATGAAAAAGCTGTATTCCTTTTTGTTTATTTTGACTATTTCGTTAGCAAATTCAGCTCAGACGTCACCGCTCGAGGTAAAGGGCGAGAGGCATTTGAAGAACATCAAGCAACTTACATTCGGCGGCGAGAACGCTGAGGCATATTTCTCGTTTGACGGTAAAAAGCTTAGCTTTCAATCCAAACGCGACGGTCATGAGTGTGACCTCATTTACACCATGAATATCGACGGCTCTAACGTGCGTCAGGTGTCGAATGGCGAGGGCCGCACGACGTGCGCCTTTTATATGAAGGGCGACAAGCGCCTGCTCTATGCATCGACGCAGGGCGGCGGCAAGGAGTGTCCGCCAAACCCCGATCTTTCACATGGTTACGTCTGGGCCGTGTATCCCGATTACGATATTTACACGTCAAAGCCCGACGGCAGCGATATAAAGAAACTCACAACAACACCGGGCTACGACGCCGAAGCGACGGTCAGCCCAAACGGCAAGACGATAATCTTCACAAGTGAGCGCGACGGCGACCTCGAACTATATTCGATGAACCGCAAGGGCAAGAACGTCCGTCGTCTGACGTATGAGCCCGGCTACGACGGCGGGGCATTCTTCTCGCCCAACGGAAAGCAGATCGTCTATCGCGGGTCGCACCCGACCGATCCAAAGCTGAGCGCTCGCGATAAGCAATATCTGAAAGAACATCTGGTCGTCCCTCTGACGTTCGAGATCTGGGTGATGGATGCCGACGGCTCGAACAAGCGGCAGGTGACAAACCTCGGCGTGGCGTCGTTCGCACCGTTCTATACGCCCGACGGCAAGCGGATCATATTCTGCACAAACTATTTTGCGACCGACCCGCGCAAGCGCAACTTTGACATTGCGATGATCAACGTGGACGGCACCGGCCTCGAGCGCATCACATACAACGAGACGTTTGACGGCTTTCCGATGTTCTCGCCCGACGGTAAAAAATTCGTCTTTGCATCAAACCGCAACGCCGCAAAGACGGGCGACACGAACGTGTTTATCGCGGATTGGGTGGAGTAGCGTCGGACCGCAGGCTGCCAGCCTGCGTGTGACGCGCGAAGGCAACAACGCTAGCGAACGGAGTAGCGCTCCGACATCGGTATGGATGAACCGCAACAGCAGGCTGGCAGCCTGCGTTCCGACGCGGCGAGCAAGACATTTTCGCTTTGCCGTTCAATGGGAGTATGAGAAAGCACATTTTTGCGACACTTCTTATTTCTCTACTCGCCGGCGGCCTGTTTGCCCAGGCCACCGACGAGACCATCGCCGCCATAAATGCCCGCTACGACAACATTGTCGAGAAGGCCCGTTTGTGTGAGGCGGATGACGATCAGGGCGAGTTTGGCGAGCTTGTGATGGCGACGCTCGACGTTAACGCCCGCGCCCATCAGTGGCGTGCAGTCGGGCAATATCGGCCGGTCTATAAGTTCTTTTATAAGCAGATCGGCGACAACGAGACGCGGCTGTATCCCGATCAGCTTGTGTTCATCGTGAGTGAGCGAAAGGTCTCAGACCGCGTGTATCGAGAGGAATATCTGTATTCTGATACCGGCACCCTTATCTTTTTCCGTCAAAAAGCGGAAAATGACGCCACCGTCCCGACGGAGCGGCGTGTGTATTTTTCGGGATTGAAAACGCTTCGGATAGTCGAGGACGGCAAGGCCCGAAACAGATCAACCGCCACCGACACAAAGAATATCATCGAGATCCGGCGAGCGGCCGGGAAGCTGATGGATGTATTTAAGAGGTCGATAGACCTATGATCTTTTTCGCCACGATCGCCGGACATTGCAGAAGCCCGCGCGTGAGCAAGGGCGATAGACTCAACATGGATGTATCGCCCTCCCTCACGGTCGGGCTTCTGCAAACCGGTAAGTAACTTATGAAAAACCTTAACCTACGCATTCTTTTTGTATTACTTCTCTTGACCTCGACCGCGTTTGGGCAGGCGGTGAGGCCTGTTCGGGTCGATCCGGTCGAGACGAACCTTCGTAAGACGATAGAGTATCTCGCCTCTGACAAGCTCGAGGGACGAAAAACGGGCGAGGCCGGGGCCGTGACGGCGTCGGGCTATGTTGCCAATCAATTTGCCCGCCTCAAGCTCAAGCCCGGCGTGACGGCGGCGAACGGCAAGCGGACGTATCTGCAGAGCTACTCATTCACGCTGCCGACCAACCCGCACGGCACGCCCGCGGGCGAGACATCGGCGACGAAACCGGCGATCAACGCATACAACGTCGTCGGCATTTTGGACGGACATGACAAGGTGCTCCGCAACGAAGCGATCATCATCGGCGCGCATTTTGACCACCTCGGCCGCGGCGGCAAGGGCAGCGGCAGCCTTAACCCGGACTCGTCCGACATCCATCACGGCGCGGACGACAATGCCTCAGGCACGGCGGCGCTGATCGAGCTGGCACGTATCTTTACTAAGGAGAAAAAGAACAAACGGACGATCATCTTTATCGGTTTTAGCGGTGAGGAAGAAGGGCTATTCGGGTCAAAGGCATATACGGCAAATCCTGTTTTTCCTTTAGACAAGACCGTCGCGATGATAAATCTCGACATGGTCGGGCGGCTGCATGAGGGCAAGCTGAATATCGGCGGCATGGGGACCGCAGCGGAATGGAAAAAACTCGTCGAGGCGGAGAACATCAATCCCGGGGCGATCATTCCGGCATCCGCGAGCGGCGGGGCGACGCATATTAAGACAGACATTCCGGCGCTCAATAAATTTAATCTTGCCCTGAACGAGGACGGATTTGGCCCGTCGGACCATGCGTCGTTTTATATGCAAAAGATGCCGGTGCTGTTTTTCTTTACGGGCACGCATTTGGACTATCACAAGCCGTCCGACACCGCCGAAAAGATCAATTACACGGGCGAGGCGAGCATCATTCAATACGTCGCCTCGATAGCCAGAGCGATCGATCAAAACCCGCAGCGGCCGACTTACACGGTCGCCAAATCATCGAATACCGGCGGCCGAGTGGGCTTTAACGTCTCGCTCGGCACGATACCGAGCTACGGCGATTCGACGGACGGAATGCTCGTGGACGCCGTACGTGAAAATACGCCCGCCCAGCGCGCAGGGATCAAAGCGGGCGACAAGATCGTTATGCTGGCCGGGAAAGAGGTCAAGAACGTGTATGACTACACCGCAGCCCTCGGCGAACTGAAACCGGACGTCGAGATCGATGTAGTTGTCACGCGCGGCACCGAACGCCTGATGATGAAGATAACACCCGTGAAGCGGCAGTAGCGTCAATTCAGAACCGGGAGCGGTAGCGACCGGATTCCGACAAGTTGGGCTTGGGGCAAGGTGATATTATCGATGAGCCGCCGCTTTGTTGTCGGTCGATTTTGTGCTCGAATACAAGCACCCGCAGGAGACGATCGCGAGCATCAAGAAAGTAAAATAGATAGTCTTCTCTTTCTTTGCGGCCTTTGCGGCTTTGCGGGCTAAGGATCTTTCCCGCAAAGACGCAAAGACGCAAAGAAGAAAAGAAAGAGAAGAATGACAATTCCTTTTTCAAAATACCACGGCTTTGGCAATGATTACATCGTGATCGAGCGCGGCATCGGCGAGAAGCTCGATCTGCCCGCGCTTGCGACGGCGATGTGCCAGCGCAACACGGGCGTCGGCGCGGACGGCATTGCGGTGATCGAACAGCGCGACGGCAAGACGGCGGATTTCTTTTGCGAGATCGTCAATCCTGACGGGTCGATCGCGGGGTTCTCAGGCAACGGCACGCGGTGCGCGGTCGCGCATCTTTATCGAAAAGGCGCGTGGGTCGAGCCGCGCCTAAGGCTCGAGACGCGGAGCGGCGTTAAGAATTACGATCTGTTTGACCGGAAAGGCGACACCGAATTCTGGTTCAGGGCCGAAATCGGCAAGCCAAAATTCGCCAGCGACGAGATACCGGTGCTGACCGACATTCGACGCGAACACGTGCTCAACGAGCCGATCGGCATCGACGGCAAGCATTACACATTTTCGGGCGTGAACGTGGGCAATCCGGTCGTATGCGTGTATGTAGATAATTTCAATTTCGACTGGCGCTCCGCCGGCAAGGCACTCGAGACGCACCGCAAGTTTCCCGAGCGGGCGAATGTCGTCTTTGTCGAGGTGAAGGATCGCGAGAATATCGAGCTCCGCATCTGGGAACGCGGCGCCGGTGAGACGGCCGCCTCAGGCACCTGCTCAAGCGGCGCCGCCGTCCTGTCGGCATTCCTCCTAAAGACCGAACGCAAGGTCAGCGTCCACTCTGAGGGCGGCATCACCGAGGTCACCTGGCGCGACGACGACGAGATCATCCTAACGGGCCGCGCCGACTACGCCTATTCAGGCGAATGGCCGTA
>JAGOWF010000097.1 GCA_018060305.1 Pyrinomonadaceae bacterium | reverse complement strand
TCGCTTGAGGGCAACCCGCAGGCGTTGGCCGAGGCCGGGGCACGCTATGCTCCCGCAAGGGCGCTCGGCAATAATAGAACAGGCCCGCGCGAGCAGCCTGTTGAGGATATGATCGCCGAAGGGCCGGGCACGCTAACGCCCGCCGCCGCCACGACATCTAAAGGAAAAGGCGTGAAGACAAAGACGGGCTGGGCCGTCGTTATATCGCGTGCAGTTCCGGCGGGATTCTCATCCGCGACGCCAACGCAGGCCGCATTTGCGGTATGGGAGGCCACCCACGGCGAGGTCGGCGCCCGAAAGATGCGGACGGGCTGGGTTCCGCTGATGGTTAAATGACAGCAACGATCACGGATATCATGGCCGTTCATAATGAGCTCGACTCAATATTTCTCGAGCATCAGCGTGCCCTGCTGCGTATGGATCACGCAATGGCCGTTCGAGAACTTGACCGATACGAAGTGGGCCTGATCCGGCATATGCAGGACGAAGAACGTATCCTGATCCCGCTCTATACAGAGCGATGCGATTTCCCCGCTGTCGGCGCGCCAAAACTCTATTTGGATGAGCACGAAAAATTGCGGGCACACATTACGGTCCTCAAGGATGCGACCGCGGATATTGCGAATGCCTCCGATGTAGAACCGGCGGTGCTCAGGCTGCTTGGCCATGAGGCGTTCTATCTTCGGTTGTCGAGCCACCATGACAAGCGTGAGGGTGAATATCTGTACCCGCTTCTCGACGCCGCGCTGTCCGACACGGAAAGGCACGAACTGCTGGAACGCGTCTGGCGCGGTTCAGGACACGGAAAAACTGCGAATACATAGGAGATCAGAAATGAAGGACGCCGATAAGTTACTCAATGAGGCAGCCGAATGGCGGCTGCTCAGCCTGTTGTTCGATTGTCCGAAACGCGATTGGTTTCGACAGGTCTCGCTGCTCGGCGAACAGGTGAGCGATAAACAGCTTGCAAAGGCCGCCCGAGCCGCCCAGGATGAGGCGACCGAGGGCCTGTTTCATTCTGTTTTTGGCCCCGGCGGGCCTGCACCGGGCCGCGAGGTCAGCTATCGAAGCTGGGTCGAGCCCGGCCAACTGCTATCGGAACTGTCGTCCTACTACGACGCGTTCGGATACAAGACATCAACCGAGGAGGTGCCCGATCACATTGCGGTCGAGACCGGATTCATGGGCTATTTGTGCCTTAAGGAACTCTACGCTCGCGAATGCGACGACACTGAGAATGCAGAGGTCACAGCCGACGCGGCCCGATCATTCGTTGACGACCACCTGTCAAAATACGCTGAAAAACTCGATTCTCTGCTTAGTGATTCGGGCATCGAGTATCTGGAGTGCGCGGGCAAGAGCCTGTTCGAGCGGGTCGGTCCTGACAAAGACAAGAGCAAGCTCCGCGAGGCGGCCCTGCCCGTCCTGGCCGAAGATGAAGATGAAACTATGTTTGAATGCGGGGCCGCGGCCTAGGTCGCGGTCGCGTAGGAAATGATGACCACGGCTACGAGCAGCGCTCCGTAGATAACTTCCCAGACGCCGATCCTCATCGCCTTGACCTTTCTCCGTGCCGGTGAGAGGCCGATGGCGGCACGCAGGAACAGAAGCATGAACATCGCGACGGGCAGCAGTGGGATGATCCCTGATCCCGCGAGTGCGGCCGCAGCGCCCAAAGCCACGACATGACCGAGGATAGGCACGGCAAATGAGACCGGCTTCCCTTTATCCAATGCGAGCCTGTTTCTAACGTAAAGAACCGACGGCAGGAAGCGCGCAGCGAATATGAACCACAGGCCTGCGGCCACTGTCCAGCCTTTCCCGGCGGCAAGTGCCATTGACGCCGCCGTCGCGGCCATAACGATGCCGCCCGACAATTCAGCAAATAGCTGTCTGCCCGGACGTGCGGCCTCATACCAGAGTTGAAAGAGCGCCAACGGCAGGACCGCCGCCAGAGGTATCAGGCATTGCCAACCGCCTGAGATCGCAGCTCCCACGATACCGCCGCCGATCAGGATCGAAAAAGACGTAAGAAAATTGGCCGCGACAGGGGCGATCATATTCGGATCGCCACGCCGCCAGACCGTGAGTAATACCTGCAGTGGGCGACGTGCGAGGAACGCCCCGATCACCGCGACCGCGATCCAAAGGCCGGCTGCCGAAAAGGCGACCGCCAGGCCCGCAACGATCGGTTCAAAAAGAAAGCCCCACGAGCCGTGCTCGGTCGGCAGCACGATCTGCCTCAACCTCACACGGCGCGCGGGGACTGTTCTGGTAGCTGTCGCGGTTGCGGACATGAGCTATGCCGCCGCGGCAAGAACGCCCCGTTCCATCTCGATAGCTTTGGGAAACAGCAGGTTGTTCTCAAGATGAATGTGCTGGTGCAGGTCGGCCTCAAGCTCAGCCATGCGGTGATATAGTGCCGTAAAGCTGGGGCAAGCCCATTCCGGCAGCGTGTAGTCATCTGTCAGCTTGCGCATCTTTTCGAGCAATTCGCCGGCCGTCTCATGGTCGATCATCATCATTCCGACCGGATTTTGGACGGTCGCGAACGGCGGGAACGCCGGCGACATATTCTTGTCGCGTCGCGATTCCATCTCTTCGATATAAGGGAACAGCACGTGCTCCTCCTTCATCATGTGCGGGCCGAGCTCGTCGCAGAGTTCTTGGAATGTGTCCTTTAGCTCGAGCAGCGATGGTAGATGATCGCCGTGGCGGGTCGCCACCTTGTTTGCCAGCGCCGTCAGGTGCGTCATTTCTTCGCGGGTGTAGTGGTGGTGTTTATCGACAATGTAATCGATCACCTCGGCGAGAGCGGCGGTGGTGAGCCAGTCCAACTCGCGGTTGCCAAGCTGGCCGACGACGCCGTCGATCTTCTCGAGCACAGCCGCAGGGTCGAGGCCCTTGCTGATACATGCCTCGTTAAAATTCGTATGCCCGTGGCAGCAGTAGTCGATCTTGTATTCCTCAAAAACGCGAGTCGTTATCGGCATCGCCAATGCGATCTCGCGAACTGTCTTTGTATGTAAGTCTTGCATAATGAGTCCTCCTGGTGACTTATGCCATTGTGGGGCTATGAGGCGACGGTTAATATGACCTGCCTCATACGAACAAAAAAATAAAGGAATTATTCGACGAGGCGTCGCAGAGGTTCGAGCGAATCGATATAGATCTTGCCATGAACGATCCGAAACAGATCACGCGCGGCCATCCGTCGTATCGAGCGGATGGTAGTCTCGATCGTCAGTCCGGCCATGTCGGCTATGTCCTGGCGGCGATGATCGATACGATGCGGCTCGCCCTCATCGATCTCGCCCACGATCGAGATCAGGACCCCCGCAATTCGCTGCTCGGCAGACGGCGTCGCGAGGATCCGGACGGTGTCGGCCTTCTGACGCAGGACATCGCACATCTGCTCGAAGATGACTGCCGAGAACTCAGGCGAACTGGCCATCAGTGCCTTGAAATCGGCTCGCGGCATAAAAAGTAACTCAGATTCGTCCATTGCCACGGCCGTTGCGGGAAGGCTCTTACCATCGAGTGCAGGAGGGATCGCAAAGACCTCGCCGGCCCCGAATGTGCCTACGATGACCTCTTTTCCAAGTTCCGGATAGCGGACCATCTTGATCCGGCCTGACCGAATATAGGGCAAAAATGCCGCGTCATCGCCTTCGGAAAAGACGATCTCACCTGCGGCAAAGTGCTTTGCGGACGATCGCTGAGCGAGCATTCTTGTTAGATTTTCGTCGAGAACGGCCATATCGATAAAGTTTGATTCTAGCGCGTCGGTTGGCGAACACATATTGTGACATCGGTCATACACTGCTCGTAGGAGGCGGGTCGATAATGGCTTGGGGCTGTTTGATTTCGTCAACTAACACATATGAGCATGCTAAAACGCGCCATTTTCCTGTTTTTGGTCCTCGCGATCACGGCCGTCGCGGCCGCTGCCCAGACTCGGACGGATCGGCCAGATGTTGACGACCTCACACGTCGGATCGAGGACCTCGAACAAAAAGTCAGGCTGCTGACCGAGGAACTTGCTCGTCGCCAGTCGCCGACAGTCACGCCGCCTGCCGCCAAGCCGTCCGAGCCCGATCCGGCGACGGCCAAGGCTGTTCCGCTGCCGCAGAGTGAGAAGGACACCCCGCAGAAGCGCGATCTCAGCGTTAACGTCGGCAACGTCAAACTAACGCCCTACGGCACGATCTATTTCAACGCCTTTGGCAACACGCGAGGGACGAACAACGCGGACGTCCCGCTCTTTGCCTCGACCGGCGGCACCGGCGGGATGAGCGCGAGCCTCAGGCAAACGCGGCTCGGACTAAAGATCGAAGATGCCAAGGTCGGCAAGGCCCGGCTTGGCGCGGTCGTCGAGGCCGACTTTTTTGGCGGTTCACCGGGCATCGGTATCGGCGAGAATTTTGGCCTCGTCCGGCTGCGTCTTGCCAACATCCGGCTCGATTGGGAAAAAACCGGCCTGACGATAGGGCAGGACTGGATGCCGTTTGCCCCGCAGAGTCCCGTTTCGCTTGCTGCGGCCGCGATCCCGCAAATGGCCGCAGCCGGCAACAACTGGGCACGCATCCCGCAGATCAAGATCGAGCGAAAGTTTGGCAGCGTCTCGTGGCAGGGCGCAGTCCTTGCTCCTCAGTCGGGCGATTCGTCATCGTCAGGCGGTTTCTTTCTGCAGCCCAATTCGGGCTCGACATCAGGTTTTCCTTTTTTCCAAAGCCGTCTTGCCTACTCGGGCAAGAACTGGTTTGCCAGCAAGAAGAATGGCTCGTTAGGCGTCTCAGGCCATTTCGGACGGGTGGCGGCCGCCGCGGGCCCCGCGAGTATGCGTTATACCGACGCATCGTGGGGCCTCGCGGCGGATTGGAATATGCCGCTGACGGATATCGTCGGTATTACCGGTGAGGCATTTATCGGTCAGGGCCTCGGTGGCTTTCAGGCCGGAGTTTTTCAGGGAGTAAATCCGGACTTTGCGCGTGTCCAGGGCAATGCAGCGACCGCCGACGGTATTAGAGCGATCACCACGCGAGGCGGCTGGCTGCAGGTCGCGGTTACGCCGCGCATGAAGGGCAGCAAGCTCGGCTTTTACGGCACCGTTGGTATCGACGACCCCGACGACACCGACCTTCGCAGCGTTAGTTCGCGTGATTGGCGAATGAGGAATCTGGCGTTCGCCGGCGAAGTGATCTATAAGTTCAGCCCCCAATTCCAGATGGGCATTGAGGTTCGGCGATTTGACACCCAATATCGGCTATCGCGGCGCCGGACGGCAGAGCACCTAAATCTGGCGTTTGCTTATAGTTTTTAGGAGGAATACTCGGCCAGTTCATTCGCGAGCTCGGTCAGCAGATCCTTGTCAGTATCGCGGAGGGCATTCTCATCCCGAAGCCCTTCGACGATCGAGATCGCCTTTTGCATATTCTCAACAGCCTTTGCCTTACTCCCTGTCCGCGCAAATGCTTCGGCGGACAGACGATAGGCGATCGCAACGTCGTATCGGTAGGTCGTCGTTGCCTTATCTGCCTCGGCGATCGGTATCATCGTCGTGAGCACTTTCTGCGCGCCGGTTTGAGCTTCCGCATATCGGCCGAGTTTAAGGTGCGCCCGAACACGTTCGGTCTCGTAAACAGCGAGGTTACGCTGATACTCCAAGTTCTCCGGCGTCTTTTTGCTCAACGCCGTCATTACGGCAATGGCCTTGTCAGCCTGCGCAATTACGTTGCTGTAGTCACCCGCAAAACGGTAAGCCCGGGCAGTATTAAAGTGCGAGATCGCCAGATCATATGCGATGACGCCGTTCTCGGGCTCCTTCGCAAGAGCTGCCTTTGGAAACGCGATCGTCGGCAGACACGTCTCGACACCCTTGTGAGCGTCCTCCTTGTCAATATACAGTTCACACGTCAGCGAATCGGTCAGCCACACGCTTCGCTGGACGCGGAAATCATCGGGAAACTGGGCCGCGAGCTCTCGGCTGATCTCCGCCGCAACCGCAAAACCCCTTATGCCGCCTTCGTAATCGCCTATCGAGCCTTTTGCCTTGCTCATAACGCGCAGCAGACGCGTTTGGGTCTTCTTAAAGTCAGCGTTCTCAGGGTCCTGGCCACGCAATTTCTCGACGATCGCGAGCGCTTCGTCAAACAACACCAGTGCCTGAGCAGTCTGTGAATTGAAGACAGGGATCGCACCATAGTCGATGAGCACCACGGCCAGACGGTTCTGATATTCGACCGATGACGGCCGACTGGCAACGAGTTCGCGGCGAAGTTTTAGGCTTCGCTCAAATGCCTCCGTCGCCTCCTGCGTCTGGCTGTTGTTCCACAGCGTTCGTGCGGTCGTATAGTAATTCGCCGCGAGCTTCTCTTTGGCATCGAGATCAGACGAATCGGCCAGATAGACCGCCTCGCGCAATTTGGCCGCCTTTGTGTAACTATCGAGCCCCGCCTGAATATTGCCCAGGCTTGAATTGGTCAATGCACCCTGAACGTCGCCGATCTTTTCGTAGGCGGTCGCGAGTTCGCCCTGCAGTTCTAGGTCGTCACCGGCCTCTTTTGACAAGCTATCGAGATAGCCGAGAGCATTCACAAGTATCTTCTCGCGGGCCTTGAGCGAACCTTCAAGATTCTCGATCTCGGGGTAAACGTCAAAAATGTAAGAATTCGCGAGCTTGCGAACGTCATTAAAGCGGCTCTCGGCCCTGAGGCGTTCAGCGTGTGCCACGCGTGCCTGCCACAGTGTCGCGATTGCACCGGCGATGATGGCGATCAGGACCAATGCCGCGGCGATCGCGGCGTAGCGGTTTCGCCGCACAAACTTCCCTGCGCGGTAAACAAGCGTATCCGGACGCGCCGTTACGGGCAGCCCGTCCTGATATCGACGGATATCGTCTGAAAAATTCTCAGGCGAAAGGTATCGCCGCTCCGGTTCCTTCTTGAGGGCTTTCAGGATTATATTGTCGAGATCGCCCCGCAGGTATTGCGGCTTGACACTCATCATCCGGGGCGCCGTCAGCCGATGCGATTGCTGCCGCGTTTCATTCACCGCCTGTATATCGTCCGGCCTCGCGGTAAAAGCTTCGAGGCTTCGTTCGGGCAGTGTTCCCGCTACCGATGACGGCAGCGGCGGATCGGTCTCTATCACCGCATTGAGGATATCGTTCAGGTTGCTCTCTTTGGCCTCAAACGGGCGGTGTCCGCTGAGCAATTCAAAGAGGATCACGCCGAGCGAATATACGTCCGTCGATGTCGTAACGCTCTCGCTGCGAAGTTGCTCAGGCGAGGCATAGCCGGGCGTCATGGCGCCAAGCCGCGTGACAGTTGCCGCCGGTGATTCGTCGTTGGTGTCAGAGAGGATCTTTGAGATGCCAAAATCGAGCAGCTTTGGAATGCCGTCTTCGGTGACGAGAATATTTGACGGCTTGAGGTCGCGGTGGACGATCAGATTACGATGGGCAAAATCTACGGTTGAACATATCTGCTGAAACAGCTCCAGCCGAGCGTCGAGATCGAGTCCATTCTTATTGCAGTATTCGTCGATTGGACGACCCTCGACATACTCCATCGCAAGGAAGGGTATCTTGTCGTCAGTCGCGCCGGCATCGAGCAACCGCGCGATGTTGGGGTGCTCGAGACGCGAGAGAATGTCGCGTTCCTGCTCAAATCTGCGGCGAAGCGCGGCCGTATTCATCTCGCGTTTGAGCAGTTTGAGCGCGACGCGCTGCGAAAACGTGCCGTCCTCTCTCTCCGCAAGATAGACAGCCCCCATTCCGCCGTGCCCTATCTCGGAAACGACACGGTAATGCCCTATCTGCTGGCCGGCCAGCCGATCGTCCGCCTCGCGCCCGTCGATGAATGAACTTGAAAATTCGACCGCCGAAAGCTGCATCAGGTTCGCAGATGCCTCGTCAAAGCTCATCAGCGATTCGACCTCGCCCCGAACATCGGCCGCGAGTCCGGCTTTGTCCAGATATGATGCCCGCCCCGCCGCATCGAGCCGCAGTGCCTCATCGAGGATGTCTTTGATCTTGTCCCAGTTTTGCGGCTGCATTAGTCGATGGCAGGTGCCTTAACGGAATATGCGTAAATCGCGTAAAAAGTCTGCCATAAAAGGTAGGAGCTTTAACGCAAAGACGCAAAGTAGCAAAGACGCTGAGTTAGCACGAGACCCCCTGCTAAGAACCTATATCTATCAAATCTCTGCGTCTTTGCGCTAAGAACTCTCATTCAACTCCCGATACAGCCACAGCCTCGCGGCCTGCCAGTCGCGCACGACCGTCCGCTCCGAGATGTCGAGGCTCTCCGCGATCTCGGCGTTGGTCATCCCGCCGAAAAAACGCATCTCGACGACCTTTGCCTGTTGTTCGTCAAATTTCTCGAGCCGGTCGAGCACATCGTTGAGCACCAGCAACGAACCGGCGCGTTCCTCGACCGGTATCTGCACATCATCCAGCGAAAAATGTATCGGGCGGTTTCCACGCTTTGCTGTCGCATGCTGACGGGCGTGATCGATCAATATCTGCCGCATCAGCCGCGACGCAATACCGTAAAAATGGCTCCGGTTCTTCCAGTCGATCCCGGCCTGATTATTTAGCCGTATAAAGGCCTCGTGGACGAGCGCGGTCGGCTGCAGCGTGTGATTATTGCGCTCAGACGACATCATTATCCGCGCCTGACGCTTTAGCTCGTCATAGACAAATGGCAGCAGTTCGTCCTTCGCGGCCTCATTGCCGTCGTTCCAATCCTGCAAAATGCGCGTGATCCGCGATGGCTGGTCGTCGCTCATAGGTTGTGCCGGAACTGTGGTGACTTATATCAAAGTCTAGCGTTTTTCGGAGCAAAAACAAACATCTTTATTTTTTTGGCAGAGTTGTCGTGACTTCCACGCATATGGACGTAAGCACTCATGTGGCCGAACAGGGAGAATATTATGCTGCATCGAATCACTATACTTTTCACACTGACTTTTACACTTGGCGGTTTTCTCATCGATTGGAATGCAAATTCCATATCGGCCGCCGATCCGAGCGCGACGACCGAGGATCTACCGACGCTCACGGGACCGGCCGCGGCTGAGTATCTCAGGAACACTGAGGGACTCGATGAACTCTACAATTCCATCGCCACGAGCCCGGAGGGCGGCGGAGTATATACGCAGCAGCAGAGATTGA
>JAGOWF010000310.1 GCA_018060305.1 Pyrinomonadaceae bacterium | reverse complement strand
AAAGTTCGCGGCCAAAGCCTTCCATGAAGGGACGCTGACGCGGCCAACCTCAGTGAATGGCGCTTTTAGATCGGTGGAATGATAAAGGACGTTTCGGCGCGAGAGGTAATAGTTGCCCGGCTCGGCCCACTCGAACTGGTAGCCGGAGAGTTCTGGAACGACCTCAACTTTGCGTTTTACAATAATCGACACACCTCGGCACTATTTCGCGGCTTGCCGCTCTGTTTGCGGAAAAGTTTACCTTTCCGTTATAGGTCGAACCAACTCGCGGCTTGCCGCCGCCGAAACAAACATCAACATTCGCGTTAATCTATCGCGTGACTAAGAGCGGCGGCCGAGCGCATGTGTTAACAGACCAGACGGCAAAGCGTAGCTTTGCCGCAAATAGAGCGGCAAGCCGCCAAAGTTTCAATTCTCCTTCTGACAAAAGAACGAGCCTATCACGAGCACGTCCATTTTTGTTCGCTGAAAACACTCGATCGCCTCGGACGGTTTGCAGACGATGGGTTCGTTCTCGTTAAAGCTCGTGTTCAGGACCACGGGAATTCCTGTCTTCTGCTCAAACGCCGAGATCAGATCGTAATACAGCGGATTCTCGTCACGGGCGACCGTCTGTAGACGCCCGGTGTCATCGACGTGATTCACGGCCGACAGCCGCTCGCGCCATTCGGATCTTATTTTATAGACGTGAAGCATGAAAGGCGATGGGTAGTCTTGTTCGAATATCTCGCCCTGCCGCTCGACCAGCACAGACGGAGCAAACGGCCTGAAAGGTTCACGGTGTTTGATGCGGGCGTTGAGGATGTCCTTCATATTAGGAAAGCCAGGATGCGCTAGTATCGAGCGGTTGCCCAATGCGCGCGGGCCCCACTCCATACGGCCCTGAAACCATCCGACGACGTTGCCGTTCTTGACCTCGTCGGTCGTGGCATCGATCAGTTCTTCACGGCCCAGCTCGCGGTACTTGACGCCGTAGCGATCGAGTTCGACTTTGACGTCTGCGTCCGAATACTCGTCGCCGAGATACGCATCGCGCATCACCCAACGCTTGCCTTCTTTGAGCAGAACATTTGACGCATACAGCGCCGCACCGAGTGCGAGGCCATCGTCGCCGGCGGCGGGCTGGATGCAGTGTTCGGTGAATGGCGTTTCGAGCAACGCCTTACCGTTCGCAACGCTGTTTAGCGCACAGCCGCCGGCCATCGCCATACGGTTGCTCGGGACCAGCGAGTGCAGATCGCCGAGCACGTGCATATAGTATTTCTCAAATATCCTCTGCAGAGCGAACGCCACGTCCATGTCCCGCTGCGTTATCTCTGCGTATGGCTCGCGGGGCGGGCCCAACTCGCGGATGAACTTGTCCGAATACAGCCGGTGGACGATCATCTCGCCTTCGTCGGTGATCTCCATTCCCTGATTCGCACCGAAGGGCAGAAAGTATTCGGGATCTAGCTCAAAGCCGCTCTTAGCAGGGCTTAGGACGCCCTCGAAAAAGTCTGCGTAAGTGTCCTCGCCGAGCGGTGCGAGGCCCATCACTTTACCTTCGTCGCCGTACTTCGGATAGCCGATAAACTGGCAAACCGCTGTATAAAGCGTCCCCAGCGAGTGCGGCACAAATACACGCTTGAGCGGCCGTATCTCGTCGCCTACGCATTCGCTCATCAGGCACGACACAAAATCGCCCGAACCGTCGATCGTAATGCCCGCCGCGTGGTCCCATTCCGAAGCAAAATACGCACTCGCCGTATGTGCCAGATGATGCTCAATGTTGAAAGTGTCGAATTTAAGGCTGCCTGCATCAACGTCGCATTCGACGGCGATGAGCGATTTCATATCGTCGAATGTCTTGCTTTTGCTGCGAATGCGGGCAAGATTTAACAGCCGCGACGGATTCTTGATCGCAAATTCGAGCTTCTTGTGCAAATTGGCCGACGAATCTCGTCCAACCGCCACATGATCGACATCAGCCAGCGTCAGCCCCGCCATTTCCAGGCACTTGAGGATGGAGAGTTTTGGGAAACCTGCGAAGTATTTGACGCGATTCAGCCGCTCTTCGGCAATCGCTGCAACAGGAATACCGTCAACGAGCACCGCGGCAGACGACCCCGCGTGGAAGGAATTGACACCGAGAATTACGCTCATCTAGACAGCTTTGGGCAAAAGGATAAATCTACAATACGGGCGGTGCTTTGGCAAAAGATCATGGCTTCAACTTGCGTGAGACATTGCGGAAGCCCGCGCGTGAGCAAGGGCGATACTCTCACTGCCGTTGAGCATTTCGCCCTCCCTCACGGCCTGGTATCTGCAACGTCCGGCTCAGTGTCTGAAATGGCGGATGCCGGTGAAGGCCATGGCGATGCCGTGTTCGTTGGCGGCGGCGATGGATTCGTCGTCCTTGACCGAACCGCCCGGTTGAATGACGGCTGTGACACCGAGTCGCGCGGCTTCGTCAACGCTATCGCGGAACGGGAAGAACGCATCCGAGGCGACGGCAGTGCCTTTCAGGTCAAAACCGAACCGTTCCGCCCGCATCGCCGCGATCCGCACCGAATCGACACGATTCATCTGCCCCGCGCCGACGCCGAGGGTTTGGTTGTGATTTGCCAGGACGATGGCGTTCGATTTTACGTGCTTGCAGACGGTCCAGGCGAAGAGCATTGCTTTGGTCTCGTCGGTGGTTGGATGCCGTTCGGTTACGATGTTGAGATCGGCGGCAGTCAACCGATGCGTGTCTGCAGCTTGGACGAGAAATCCACCCGCGATCTGCTTGCGTTCGATCTGAAATTCCAAATTTGAAATTTGA
>JAGOWF010000309.1 GCA_018060305.1 Pyrinomonadaceae bacterium | reverse complement strand
CCATCGGATTGGCCCCGGCCGCTACCGTGCGGACGCCTTCCTTAATGATCGCTTGCGCCAGCACCGTCGCCGTCGTCGTGCCGTCACCGGCAACGTCGGAGGTCTTCGATGCTACTTCGCGGACCATCTGAGCGCCCATGTTCTCGAGCGTGTCTTTGAGTTCAATTTCCTTCGCCACCGTCACACCGTCCTTGGTGATGGTCGGGCTGCCGAATTTCTTGTCGATAACGACGTTGCGGCCCTTAGGGCCAAGCGTCACTTTTACCGCATCTGCGAGCTGGTTGACACCACGCAGGATAGCGGCCCGTGATTCTTCTCCGTGAATAACTTGTTTTGCCATTGTATAAATTTCTCCTTCGTCGAAATTGGTTTTAGGTTTTAGGCGTTTGGTTTTAGGTTCTTGCCAACACCTAATCCCTAAGACCCAAAACCTGCGGCCTTCTTAGGCCGCCGCTCCTGCGCGACTAATGATGCCGAGGATCTCGTCCTCGCGCATGATGATGAATTCCTCGCCGTCGAGCTTGATCTCGCTGCCCGAGTACTTGCCAAACAGGACGCGGTCGCCCGCTTTGACATCAAGCGTCTGACGCGTGCCGTCCTCTTTGTACTTGCCCTCGCCGGCTGCGATGACCTCGCCCTCCTGCGGCTTTTCCTTGGCCGAGTCGGGTATAAAAAGCCCGCCCGCCGTTTGATTTACATTGTCCTCGATCCGGCGAATAATGACCCGGTCGTGGAGCGGTGTGATGTTTGTAGCCATAGTGTTTACTCCTTAGTTATGAGTTTTCTGTTAAAATAGCCCTCAGTCAAAAAAACCGAGATTCTAGCACTCGTAGTCCAAGAGTGCTAGTATAGGTCGGATTCCAGTTCGATGTCAAGCGTGAATTACGGCCATCAGAAAACTTGATAACGTAATTATCAAGTTTGTGTCGGAATGAACCACATAGGAACGTAAGGCACAGAGTTAAAAAGCTGGACTGTGCCTATTGTGATTTATGTGTTCTATGTGGTTGAATGACCTGTCTTATGATCGTCTCCGAGATCAATATCTATCCCGTCAAGTCGCTGAAGGGCATCAGTCTGCGGTCGGCGGTCGTCGAGAAACGCGGGCTGGCTCTTGACCGTCGGTGGATGTTGACTGACGCGAGCGGAAGATTTATGACGCAGCGTGAGTTTCCGAAGATGGCGACAATTGAGGTTGGCCTCGATGATGGGGAGATGACGGTATGGGCTGATAATTTTGGCCTTCTCAAGGTGCCGCTCGTCCCCGCGACCGGCGACATTCGGCAAGTCACGATCTGGCAGAGCGTTTGCGCGGCCGAAGCGTACGACAGAGATGTTAGCGGTTGGTTTAGCGAACTTCTGGGCACGGCATGTGACCTGGTTTACATGCCCGACGACACGGAGCGCAGCGTGAACGCGCGGTTCGATAGCGGCGGTGATATTGTGAGCTTTGCGGACGGCTATCCGCTGCTCATGATCGGCCAGGCGTCGCTTCGGGAACTGAACGCCAGGATCGCAATTGCGTATGCCGACGCCGGCAGGCTGTCTGAGTTCATACCGCTCACGATGGATCGGTTCAGGCCGAATGTTGTGGTGACTGGCTCTGGCCCTTACGCCGAGGACAACTGGAACGGCATCCGCGTCGGTGATGCAGCTTTTCGAACTACGAAGCCATGCGAGCGCTGTGTTATTCCTACGGTGGATCCGTCGCGGGGTGAATTTGACGGCAAAGAGCCGCTGAGAACCCTCGCAACCTACCGCGTGGCAAAGGACGTTATGCCAGAACGGATCGATTCTCTTGGCGTCACACCAAATGCAGTTCTATTCGGCCAGAACCTCATCCCCGACACGTCCGGCGTCTCGATCAATGTTGGTGACGCGGTCGAGGTGGTCGAGAGCCGCTCCTAAAGCTCCAGTTCATTTCCTGTCAATAGTTTGTAGGCGTCGAGATAGCGTTGTGAGGTCGCTTCGGCGATCTCCGGCGGAAGCGGCGGGGCGGGCGGCTGTTTGTCCCAATCAAGGGTTTCGAGGTATTCGCGGACGAACTGTTTATCAAACGAAGGCTGCGCGTGGCCGGGCTCGTATTTGTCAGCCGACCAGAACCGTGAAGAATCGGGTGTCACGACCTCATCGACGAGCATGATGTTGCCGTCGCGGTCGGTGCCGAACTCGAATTTTGTATCAGCCACGATAATGCCTCGCTCGCGTGCGAATTCGGACGCGAGGTTGTATAGCCTTAGCGACGTGGCCTTGAGCAGTGCGGCGGCCTCTGACCCGAGAATGTTCTTGAATTCGAGGCCCGTGATGTTCTCGTCGTGGCCGGTCACGGCCTTGGTCGCCGGCGTGAATATCGGCTCCAGCATCCTGTCGCATTGAACGAGTCCGCGAGGCAGGTCGTGGCCAGAGACTTTGCCGGTCGCTTTATAATCTTTCCAGCCCGAGCCTTCCAGGTAACCGCGAACGACACATTCGACCGGGAAGACCTCGGCACGCTTGACGAGCGTCGAGCGTCCGCGCAGCGATTCCTGCGCCTGAACGAGCGGCGGCATTTTATCGAAGTCGGCGGTGATGAAGTGGCTGTCAACCTCATCCTCGAACATCTTGAACCAAAACGCCGACAACTGCGTCAGCACCGCTCCTTTTTTCTCGATAGGCGTCGGCAGGATGCAGTCAAACGCCGAGAGCCGGTCGGTGGCGACTAGCAGCAGCGTATCGTCGTCGATTTCGTATATATCGCGGACCTTGCCGCGGTAAAGAAATTTAAGTCCGGGGATTTTCGAATTTGAGATCGTAGGTGCGGTGCCCAT
>JAGOWF010000308.1 GCA_018060305.1 Pyrinomonadaceae bacterium | reverse complement strand
CGCCGTGCCCTTGCCGCCTGAGATTATCGCGCCGGCGTGGCCCATGCGACGGCCGGGCGGGGCGGTTTGGCCGGCGATAAAGGCAACTATTGGTTTAGTTACGTGATCGCGAGCGTATGCCGCCGCGTCCTCTTCGGCAGTGCCGCCGATCTCGCCGATCATAACGATGCCGTCGGTCTCATCGTCAGCCTGGAACAGCGCGAGCGCGTCGGTGTGCGTGGTACCGATTATCGGGTCGCCGCCGATGCCGATGGCGGTCGATTGACCGAGTCCGAGAGCCGTCAACTGGCCGACAGCCTCATATGTCAGCGTGCCAGAGCGTGAAACCACGCCGATGCGACCTTCTTTATGAATATGTCCGGGCATGATGCCGATCTTGCATTTGCCGGGCGAGATGATGCCGGGGCAATTGGGGCCGATCAGCCGCGTAGCGGCAATTCCGGGTTCAGAGTTCAGAGTTCCGAGTGCGCGGCCGGCGAGGAATTCCTTCGCTTTCACCATATCGGCAACGGGAATGCCCTCCGTTATACACACAACGACCGGAATATCTGCATCCGCGGCTTCCATGATCGCGTCGGCGGCGAATGCCGGCGGCACGTAGATGACGCTCGCGTTCGCACCTGTTTCACACACGGCGTCGGCGACGGTGTTGAATACGGGCACGCCCTCATGCGTTGTGCCGCCTTTGCCGGGCGTGACGCCGCCGACGACATTTGTGCCGTAATCGCGCATCTGCAGCATGTGAAACGTGCCTTCCTTGCCCGTTATACCTTGCACGATCAGGCGTGTATTTTTATCGACTAAGACGCTCAAATTGAGTTCCTCTCAAAATAAACTGCTGAAAAACAAAAGCAAAGTATAGCACGGTGTTGGCGGTGGTGCACATCTCGCCTTTCGGACTTCTGACAAGATTTCCTTTTCTTCCCGCTGCGGCACATCCACCTCTGGACTATTTCCGCTAACCCTTCTGCATTCAGGCATTTACCGTCATTGCCCCGCCAATCGTGTCCCACAGTGTCCCACGCACCTGCGGGACAGTGTAATTATTGCATTCACATATGGTTATGGCCGCGAAATGGCCCCGTCCCGTCTGATTGGAAAAAAACAGAACACAGTGCAAATAGGTCCCAGATAACGATCCTTCAAACCCCTCGTGAGCATGTTGCAACGATAGCACATACATGCACTCCTGTCAAGTGTTTTCTCATTGGCTCTGGATCGATAAAGAAAAATTCTCGAACAAAACCGCCGTCGGCTACGTTTGTAGTTAAGATTCAACGTCGAACTTCGCCCGATCAAGATGCGACAGCTTTACTCATTTTATTTCGACGCCTTTTGGATCGCCCTAAAATCGGTCCTCGAGCACAAGCTGCGGGCATTTCTGACGCTGATCGGCATTATCATCGGCGTCGCGGCGGTCGTGGTCGTCGGTGCATCGATCAGCGGGCTAAAGACCTATGTGGTCGATAAGGCGTCAAAGATCCTCGGCTCTAACCATTTCATGATCACGCGGATGGCGTCGATGGGCCGGATGGCGGACGAGGAATGGGAGCGAAAGAACCGCCGTAATAAGGACATCAACTGGGTCGAATACGAGTATGTAAAGGCCAACTGCCAGCTCTGCTCAGCGGTCGGCGCCCAGATGAACGGGAACGTGACCATCGCGCAGGACGGCATCGAAATGGCTTCGGTTCGGGTGCTTGGCGTCACCGCGAACATGGCCGATATCGAGGACAAGACCATCGCCGAGGGCCGTTTCATGACCGATGGCGAATCGACGAGGATCAGCAATGTCACCGTCATCGGCACTGATATCAAGGACAAGTTCTTTCCGAACGGTTCGCCGCTCGGCCGGCAGATAAAGGTGCAGGGCGTTCCGCTCACGGTGATCGGCGTCGAGGACAAGCGCGGCTCATTCTTTGGCGATTCGCAGGACAGGAATATCTATATACCGATCACGCTTGCCGGCCAGATGTTCACTCGGACCGGCGGGATGCAGTTGCACGGCAAGGCCGAGAGCGACGAAACATTCAAAGACGCTATCGAAGAGGCCCGGACGCTGCTGCGCAACAAACGCCAGCTCGTCGGCAGCGAAGAGGACACCTTCGGGCTCGTAGATGTAGATCAATTTAGCTCGCAGATGGATGTCATCACCGGCGCGATCGCCGGCGTCGTAATACCGATAACGATGATCATCCTCGTCGTGGGCGGCATCGTCGTGATGAATATCATGCTCGTGTCGGTGACCGAGCGGACATTCGAAGTCGGGCTGCGAAAAGCCCTCGGTGCGACGCGTAAACAGATATTGCTGCAATTCCTGATCGAATCGGCCCTGCTTTGCGTAGTCGGTGGTTTTCTCGGCCTGTTGCTTGCCACCGGTGCGACGGCGCTCGTCGGGGCGGCGCTCGAGATGACTATGACGATCACGGTCGGCTATGTGATCTTGTCAGTCGCCGTGTCGAGCGGCATCGGCATCCTCGCGGGGCTCTATCCCGCCTGGAAAGCCGCCCGCCTCGACCCGATCGTGGCGTTGACGCAGACTTAGACGAAATTAAACAGGATGGACAGGATCGACAAGATAATAACGAAGAAGGACAACAGGCCTATCCTGTTGATCCTGTCCATCCTGTTTGAAATTTCGCGATGAAACTCTCGACATCATTACCGGTTGAAGTAATGCGAATGGCGCTGGACTCGATCTATGCGCACAAGTTTCGCAGCGGTCTGACGATACTCGGCATCGTCGTTGGCATTCTGACAGCAGTTGTGGTGGCGTCGATCCTGACCGGAATGCGTGCGAGCATCGTTTCGATCGT
>JAGOWF010000096.1 GCA_018060305.1 Pyrinomonadaceae bacterium | reverse complement strand
GAACGAACGCGCCGGATCGGCTGACCGCGCGTCGTCAAGTTCTTCGCGGATCCCAAGCGGAATTACAGATTCAAGTTCTTTGAATGCATCGGCGTTCAGCAGCTTTGGTGAGACGTGGATAGACTCTGTCTGAATAAATTCCTGTATCGCTCCGCTAATATCACCGTCGCGCATCAATGAAACGATCTTTCGGCTCAGATGAACGTGCCCCAGATCGACGCTGCCGCCTTCGCCGCTCCATGCAAGATGCGGACGTTCCGGTGGGCACTTTTCATGGTTTGCAGATGATGCCCATGCACTTGTCATTAACGTCGAATAGTCCGGCCGTTGGTCACCGGCGGCCTTTGGTGTTTCGGTGTGGATTACGTTCGCGCGTTCAGCGTAAAGGCGGCCGAGAATTTGATCCTGTGTGTCGGGACGGGCAAAGTTAAATGTGTGGACATGAGCGTTTTTTGCACAGAGCGAAGCAACGACGCATCTGGAATCGAGGCCGCCGCTCAAATATGCGATGGTCGAGGTATCGCTGCGAAGCCTGCGCGAAACAGCATTTTCGAATCGCCGGTAGAGTTCGTCCAACAGCTCGTCTTCACTTGCCGTGGCCGTTCCTATCTCATTCCAGCGCCAGTAGATCGAACGCGTAACTTCGCGGCCCTCGACCTGCAGCATCTCGCCGGCTTTGAGGACAAAGATGTCTGCGTAGGGCGTCCTGTCGGCCAATGCGTAGCCGAGCCCGGCGATCTCGGTAACGGCGCGCACGTTCATTCGTTTGGGAACCTCAGCGATGCCTTCGAGCACGCGAAGCGCGCTGGCAAATATCACCAGATCGTCATTGAGCCAGTAATAGAGCGGCCTGATGCCAAGTTTGCCGGTAATGAGACTGAGCCGGCGTTTGTTCGCATCGTAATTGATCGCACAATACGTGCTGTTCGCTTCGGTCAAGACTGAGTAATTCTCGACAGCAAACGATTCGTGAATCCGGCGGATATCTGCTTGTCTCGACGCGATAGTGCTAGTTGCCGACACCAGCAGCGGTTCGCCCGCGGCCAGCGATACGGACTTGTCCGGGCTGACGTATTCACCCGATTCGTCAAATGCGCAGATATCGACTTTTGCAAAGAATGCCTGGCTGTCGCCAAATACCTTTACCTCGTCCCCGGCGTTCCTCGAGATCAGGCGTTTGATCGATTCGCGGACAGAAGCCGGAACGGGGACGCCAGTCTTGCGGCTGTAAGCACCTGCAATTATTGACATACGTTCACCTCCTGTTCGCCGTCAATAAACCGCCTGCTCGGGCAGCCTTGATGCGGTTGCGAATGCCGTCGGGCAGGGAAAGGGAGGCTTGACGAGCGAAGTTCTGAAGGCGTTCCCGATTGACGTGAACCTTAAGAACCGTCCGATCTAGCCGATAACGGTGCGATGCAATGACATTGCCGCCGAAGCGGGCAAGAAAGGGGTGTGAGGCTCCCAGACTGAAATGTGTAAATCCGGCTGAACATGCCCATTCGATGGCGCGCCAACCCAACAGTTCATTAGGCCGCAGTTTTTGAAAACCGTCAAGAGAGTTGTTGGCGGCGTATTCGACAACGGCGCCGGGGCAGAACCTTAGGAATGTCGCCGCGATGACTTTGCCGTCATGGATGGCGATAAATGTCTTGCGATACTTTGACCCCAGGACGGAACGGAATGACTCGAATGGGTCGGCGACGACACCCTTGCGGGTGGTCCATCCGCAGTGAAGGTCGTAAATATCCGCCAATTCGGCTTCGGTTTCAAGCTCTTTGACAACCAGATCGCCTGACTTCATCGTCTTTCGGAGATCGGTGCGGCGGCGCTCTGAGAATTCTTTGAACAACTGCTCAGGGCCTTTGCTCAGATCGAGCATTATTACGCGATCACCTTCACTGGCGGCTTTATGAGCGAAGCCGGACGACCTTAGGCCATCAAGCGGTCCCCAACTGTGCAGGTCGATCAGGTCGGCCGTGAGGCAGCCTTGTTTCAGTGCACCGGCGAGCACCGCTCCGACGGCAGCGAGATCAACATTTTTGCGAAAGACAGCCTGTGGCCTGACGCCGAGCCCACACCTGATCGCGGTTCCATTCTCGGTACCGGTTGCGACGGCATCGACGCGGTCGCCGATGCTCACAAGAACAGCAAATCGACGGCCGTGCCCCGCAAAAGGATCGCAGAAGAAATCGGGGCTGACATAATGCGTGGGCAAGACGGCGTTGGCGAAAAAGTCGTTCCAAAGCGCAAGTATTTCACCCTCAGGGGTGCCGGTCAGGACTATTGATGTGTATGGGCTATCAGACATTTTCGCCATCGATAAACCTCCTGAGCCATATCTCGAAATTAACAAGTGACCACAACCTCTCATCGTGGTTCTCGCCCGCGTTGTGCGACGCGACCAACCCACGCAAGAATGCCGGATCGAAGATGTCGCGATCAATCGCTCGCGGTCCGAGGATGTATTCGTTGACAACGTGCTTATATTCGTCGCGAAACCATTTTCCGATAGGAACAGGAAAACCCATCTTCGGCCGGTCAAGTATCTCGGCGGGCAGGATGCCTTTCATCGCTTCGCGAAGGATCCATTTCGTCGTCCCGCCGCGCAGCTTCATCTCACGCGGCATGCGAGCCGTAAACTCGGCCAGCTTGTGGTCGAGGAACGGGACGCGGCTTTCGATCGAGGCGGCCATCGACATCTGATCCTGCTTCATCAGCAGTTCGTGAAGATAGGTTTTTGTGTCTGCGTAGAGCAGCTTGTCGAGAACGTCCTCGGCGTCGGTCTTGTCAAGCCATTTGTTTTGACGGGCGAATGGATCGGGAGTTTCGAATTGTTCCCGTGTTTCGCGGTTAAACAGCTCCTTTTGCATTGCTCGCGGGAAGACGGCGAAGTTGTCAAAGAAGAGATTTTCGACGTCAGCCTCGCGGCTGAGAAATGTGCGGCTGAGCTTTCGCCCTACGCCCGAGGGCAGTGTTGCTACGCCGCCACGAACGGCGTTTCGGATAAATGACGGCGTCAACGTCTCGTATTTTTCGCCGTATTCGAGTAGCTTTAGGGCTTTTGCGTAGCGGCCGTAGCCGGCCATCATTTCGTCGGAGCCTTCGCCGGTGAGCACGACCTTGACATGCTGTTGGGCGAGCTTCGAGACGAAGTAAAGCGGGACGCTGGCCACGAAACCTATCGGCTCGTCCTCATGCCAGACGAGGTTTGGCAGAGCATCAAAGAATTCGTCCGGTGTGACCGTGATCTCATGGTGATCGGTCCCAAACGTGCGAGCGACGAGGCGGGCGTATTCAAGTTCGTTGGCCTCACGTTCGCTAAACCCGACCGAGAATGTCTTGATCGGTTCATCCACCATTCGCGACATCATCGCCGCAATCGCGGAGGAATCTATGCCGCCCGACAGGAACATGCCCAGCGGCACATCGGCCATCAGGCGGAGGCGGACAGATTCTTCAAAAAGGTCTCGCCATTCTTCGATGTATTCGGCGTCGCTGCGTGGTTCGTGTTTCGTTTCAAATTCGAGGTCCCAATACTCGCGAATGTTGAGCTTGCCGTCGTGCCAGACCATCGTGTGGCCGGGCAACAGGCGTTTGACGCCCGCGAACAACGTTTCGTCGCCGCTGGTTCCGTGATTGCCAAACTGGTCGGGCAGGGCGTTGAAATTGACCTCCGGCTTTACGGCCCCGGCTTCGAGCAGTGCCTTGATCTCAGAAGCGAAAAAGAGGCTCCCGTCGTCGGTGTGGACGTAATAGAGCGGCTTGACGCCGAAGCGGTCGCGAGCGATGAGGAGCTCGCGTTTGCTTTTGTCCCAGATCGCAAAAGCGAACATCCCGCGAAGGTATTCGACACAGTCACTGCCGTGTTCCTGATATAGGTGGAGTATTGTTTCGGTGTCGGAATGCGTTGCAAACTCGTGGCCGCGTGCGATGAGGTTCTTGCGGTGATCGGCGTGGTTGTAGATCTCGCCGTTGTAAACTATCACGGTTCCAGACGCGGACGAAGGCGTCCGCGAACCCAGGCCGGACGAGGGCGTCCGCGTTCCGCCAAACATCGGCTGTGCGCCGTGGGCGACATCGACTATCGCCAGCCGCCGCATCGCGAGGCCGATGTTACCATCGATGAACGCTCCGCCGTCGTCGGGGCCGCGATGATGCAGGATGTCGCGCATCGCGACGAGGACGCGTTCATTTACCTGTCGTCCGGAGTTTGGGGAGAATGCAATGCCGTTGATGCCGCACATAGACACGTGTGCGCCGACGCGAGGGCGGCGCGTTTTACGTAATTAGAAACTCATAATCGCCGCGATTTTGTAGATTTTTATTACCTTTGCGTATTTATTTTGCCAGGAAATGCCGGTGACCGAAGCAATGCAGATGAATGTCGTCCGAGTGCGGGAAAAAGGCCGTCAGAAAGGCCGCAAACTCGCGATCAACAAGTGGCTTATGGCGGCTATCTTGGCTCTGGTCGTCGTCGCAGCGACCGGTTGGTATGACTGGTACGACGGCCGTCTTGGGATAATCGGCCCGCAGCCCGTGATCGAATCGAGCGCCGAGGGCGTGCGTATCATTCGCGTCCCGCCGGGCGGCAACATTCAGGCGGCCCTCAACGCTGCGCAAAGCGGCGACATCGTCGAACTGCAGGCCGGCGCCGTTTACAGCGGGACGATCAACCTGCCAAACAAACCGCTGACCGATTTTGTAACGATCCGTTCGTCCGCTGCGGCCGATCTTCCCGCGGAAAAGCGGGTCAGCCCTGCCCAGCGGTCGTCGATGGCGACCATTACGTCCGGAATACTTGGCCGCCCCGCCGTTCAGGCCGTGAACGGGGCGCATCATTATCGGTTCATTGGGATCGAGTTTACGGCGAGCGGCAAGCTGTTCAACTACGGCGTCGTCGTGTTTGGCGGCCGCGAGACACGGCCTGAGAATGTGCCGCACACGTTAGAGATCGACCGGGGTTATATTCACGCGACCGGGCCGACCGTTTCGCGTCGCGGTATCGCGCTAAATAGCGCGAACACGACCATCAAGAACAGCTATATCGAGGGATTTGCATTTCGCAGCGAAGAGACGCAGGGCATATGCGGCTGGTCGGGCACGCGCAACGTCAAGATCATCAATAATTACGTCGAGGGCGGTGCTGAGAACATCCTGTTTGGCGGGGCCGATCCCGCAAACGGTGAGTTAGTGCCGACGGACATCGAGATATCAGGCAACCATCTGAACAAACCGCGAGAATGGTTCAAAGCGGTGACGGTCAAGACGCTATTTGAGCTCAAGAATGCGCGACGTGTGGCATTTACGGGTAACTATCTCGAACACAACTGGGAGGGATCTGCCTTTCGCATCACGGTGCGCAATCAGGACGGCGGAGCTCCATTCTCGACGATCGAGGATGTGGTTATCCGTGATAACATCATCGACGGAGCCGGCGAGGGGCTTAACCTGCTCGGACGTGACGATACGCAGCCGAGCCAGATGGCAAAGCGGATCAGTATCCTCAACAACCTATTCCTGAACATCGGCGGCCCGACTTACTCAGGCTCGGGCTACTTTTTACAGATGTCCGGCGGCGAGGACGTGACGGTCGCGAATAACACCGTCCTGAATGAGGGCAACACCGTCACCTTTTATGGCGATCAGCCACAGAATCTGGTTATCCGTGACAACATTATGTGTCACGGCAACTATGGTGTTCACGGCTTGGATCTGCGTTCGCCGGAAGCGCGACGGATTTTTGCAAACAACATCATCATCAACAACAAGCGTGTTGGCCGTGACGACGCGGCTATTCCGCCCGACAGCATCTGGCTGCCGGACATTGCGGCGGTCGGATTCGATGATCCGAGTGGCGGCAATTTTGGCCTTGCGGCAAACAGCCGCTTTAAGGACAAAGCGGCCGATGGGGGCAGCATTGGATGCCGGATCCGCTCGTTGCCGAGTGCCGCTGTCAGATCTGTTGTAGAATCAACGCAGTGAACCGGCTCATTCCCTCTTCCCTCCTCGATGTCTTTGAGCATCGGACAGTAGCGCCCAATGTTGATTGGCGATCATCGGCGGCCGAGCTTCGTGATGTCAGCATTCGCTGGCCGATCAAATATGAGTGGGACGCTGCGAGCGACTGGGTCGAGTTTCTGAAGGCCGGATTCAAGCGGTATGTAACGGTTGACCTCGTTGATGATATTGCCCAGGCCTACAAGGGAACTGTCGTCTTTGAGATAGTGATCTCCGGCCGGCCTCGACTGGTTGCGGTCGGCTATTCTGATTATCTTCCGATAGATGAGGATTGCGCGCGTCAGTGCGATCTCTATTTTAAGATGCAATACGATGCTAACGGCTACGCTGCGCCGAATGTCGTTCCGGGCGGCTACGTTGCTGACGGCAAACGACTCTACCGTCGCCTCAACAAGCTGCGTAAACTGAGAGATCAGAGGGCTTACAGCAACGATGTAACAGGGCGTTTCGGCCTTGCCTATGCTCGCGAGATCAGAGAAAAGGCGACGGGTATGCTCATCGCTCAGCATCGATTTGGATTCGAGGGCGGCATGAATCCGATCGCCTATGCCGAATTCCTCAACGAGATTGCCCACTCTCGTATCTGCATCGACCTTCCTGGCCTGGGGCCATTCTGCTTTCGGCTGATCAACTATCTCGCGATCGGCTCATGCGTGGTCGCTTATCCGCATACGGCCCAAATGCACGTGCCGCTCGTTGACCGCAGACATATCGTTTACTGTAAGCCCGACATGTCTGATCTCGTTGAGTTGTGTGAATATTATCTGGCCCACGATGACGAGCGGGAGCAGATCGCCCTTAACGCCCGCGATTTCTTTGACCGTTATCTGCACAAGGAGAACCTCGTTCGATATTATCTGCGCACCTGCCTTGACCGGTTGAGCTAGGCGGCGAGCTCTTCGTATAGATCTACGACTGCGGCTATATTCGCGGTGTCGGGTTCGCCCTGTCGCAGCGGCTGGTTGGTTCGAGAATTGACGATCTCGCTCACGGCAGCCGTCAGCTCTTTGCAGCCGCCGACGGGGATGAGTTTGGCCACTTCCGGCCGCGTGCCGATATCTGTTGCGACCACAGGTGTTCCGAGGAAAAGGGCTTCGCGGATCGAGATCGCATCGCCATCAAACAGCGTCGTTCTAAGCATGATGTCGGCCTTCTGCATCAGATGCAGCGACACCGAGTGCTTGACATTACCTGCGAGGAAGATGTGCTCCTTGAGTTTCCTCGCCCTGATCGCCGCTTCGACGTCGCCGCGCATCGAACCGTCGCCGACGATCATAAGACGTCCTTTTGGAAATTCAGCAGTAATATCTGCCATGGCATCAAGGAGAAAGAGCGGCTGGTAGTCGATCTCCAAGCCGCCAACTGCCACGAGCAGCGGGGAACCCGATTCGCAAAAGGTTTGTAGCTCATCAGCGATCGTCACATTCTCGTCCGGTGGTTGAAGCGCATAGGGTGGAATTACCACTATCCGATCACGCGATACTCCAAAGGCGTGAAAGACATCGGCTAATCCCTCGCTGACGCCGATCACCTTGTCCAAACGACGGAAGATAGACCCGCGGATCGACCGGGGCGACGCATTCTTTGCCTCCTCGCTCATCGGATAGCCGCCTGAATGGAGCGTTAGGACGCATTTGCCTTTCGTCAGCAGCGCACACGCCAAGGCAAGGGCGAGAACGCGGCGTGTCACATCACCGCCGATGTGAAGGTGCAGGATGTCATAGTCGAGCGACCTCAGCGATCTGATCAGGGTGAAGGCCGAGCGAGGATGATATACGTCAGGTTCCTCAACGACACGAGAACTTCGCGATGTCGCCACGATCGAGCATCTGTGGCCGCGCTCGCGCAGCATGTCGCGGATCGCGATCATATTGCGCGTAATGCCGCCCTCGGGCGGCGGATATGGGCCAAGTTGGAGGATGTTGAGCGGCATCTAGCGGTCCAGTAAGGAATTATACAAACCGAGCGTGTTAGAAAGCAGGGCGCTTTCAGAAAAGGTGCCTTTCGCTCGGGCCTTGCCGGCCTCGCCCAATTGACGAGCATGATCCGGGTCCGAAAGCAGTTCGAGCAGCCGCTCCGCCAATCTGTCGTGATCGTTGCGTGGGATGAGGTAGCCGGTCTCGCCGTCGATCACAGCCTCCGCCGTTCCGCCTACATTTGTGGCCACGACAGGCCGTCCGGCGGCCATATATTCGAGGGCAGAGTTTGACAGCCCTTCCGAATCAGATGTGAGGACGCAAATGTCGGATGACGCGAGCAGGGCCGGTATCTCGGGGCATCGCCCGAGAAACGTGATATGCCGCGAGACGCCGAGTTCGACCGCCAGTTGTTTGAGATCAGCCTCAAGCTCGCCTTCGCCGGCGATAGCAAAATGAACGTCGGGCATGGAATCAGTGACCTGCTTTGCCGAGCGCAGCAGCACGGGGACGTTCTTGACGGTATTGCGAAGGTTTGCTACCAGCGTGACCAGCCGAATCCCGCCGTTGGGCAAGCGAAGCATTTGCCGCGTTTTGGCCCGATCCACGTTTATGTCAAATCGAGTGAGATCGGTTCCATTATAGATGACGCGGACGTTCCTGAATCCGCGGCCGTTGAGCATTTTCCCGGCCGCTTTTGAATTGCTGACGATGATGTGTGCCCGGCTAAACGCGATTCCCTCGATCATGTCCTGCAAGCGAGTTCGCATGCCCGTCTCACGTTTTGACGCGATCCGAATCGGCACGCGGGCGAGCGTAGAGGCCGCCATGCCGAATACGTTCGAGTAGAAATCATGCGTATGGATGATGTCGATCTTGTGCTTGCGCAGATATTTTGCACACCGCCGGACTTGTCGAAAAAAATTCAGGTCGTAGAAAGACGTCAGGCGAAATTCCGGAATATCCGAGAATCGAGCGGCGGCCATGTCAGCGGCGAGGATGCCTTCGTTATTGAGCGTGGCGGCGGAAACGTCAAAGGTGCCGTCGCCCTTGAGCAGACGCGACAACGCGACCGCCTGACGTTCGGAGCCGCCTTGATGAAAGCTCCCGATAAACTGTAGAACTCGTTTTTTCACCTGAATCGTCAGATCGAACGAATGGTGCGGCCCGCATCGGTCGTCAAATAAACGTCGGAACCAAGCCGCCGGCCAGATGCGTAGTTTACGTCGCGACTATCAACAACGGCTGTATCGCCGATCACGAATAGGCTGCCGTCGATCGCGACAAATTCGTCGGGCAGCAATTCACCGTCGCTTATTCGCGTCCATGAGTAACGAAAATCGCTCTCGAACGTGGCAGTTTCTATCGGCTCGCCCGGCTC